>JAOTTU010000003.1 GCA_029864225.1 Gammaproteobacteria bacterium
CGGCAGTGAGGATTCCTCGCAGGATATTCATCTCGTTCTCGTCGGGCCGCGCGCGATTGTACAGGCGCCGCAGGCGCCGCATCAGCTGGCGCGGATTGGCCGGGTCGAGAAACTCCAGCTCCACGAGGGTCCGCTCCAGGTGCTCATAGAAACGCTCCATGTCATCCGCCCCCACCGGGGTAAAGTGGGCGTCAGCATCCCCTTCCTGGGTCTCACTTGTAACATGCGCGGCAAACACTTCATAGCAAATAACCTGCACGGCCGCCGCCAGGTTCAGGGAACTGTACACGTCGCTGGCCGGGATCCGGACCAGGGCATGGCAGCGGTCTATTTCTGCATTGCTCAGGCCCGACTGCTCACAACCGAACAGCAGCGCCACCTGCCCGTGCGCACTCTCTGTCCGGACCTGCCGGGCACAATCTTTGGGATCGACGCTGGGGCAGGGAATACTGCGTAGCCGGGCACTGGCGCCGATCACCAGGCGACAGCCTTCCAGGGCCTCATCAAGGTGCGTGTACACGGCCGCCTGCGCCAGCAGATCGTCGGCCCCGGAGGCCCGCGCCGTCGCCTCGGCATGCGGAAACTGTTTCGGGTTGACCAGCCGCAGGTCCCGCAACCCCATGGTCTTCATGGCCCGCGCCGAGGCCCCGATATTTCCGGGATGGCTGGTATTCAGCAAGACCACACGGATATTGGACAGCATGAAGGCCTGGGGATCAGGGCTGCTGGTCTACACAGAACTGCGCCAGCGCCTGTAGCAATTGCCGAACGGCGCGGTTGGCTGCCACCACCCCCCCGTAGGCATCCTCACTGGCGCTGGGCTCCGTCAGATCGAACAGGCGAGTGGCCAGCACCCGGCCGGCCTGCAGGTCAACCAGCTGGGCCCGCAGGGTGATCCGCATGGCACTAGGCTGCACCATGAAATCCTGGTGGAAGCGGATCAGCTCGGTGTCCAGCCGGATATTGGCGACCACCGTGCCGGGCGGCCGGTGCAGGGCCTGGAAGCGGCCGGTCTCCTGGATGGCATCGGCCAGCAGGGGCGCCAGCATGCGCGCCGGTGTGGCGGCCCAGCGGCTGCGCGTGTAGTAGCGCAGTCCGTAGGCCTGCCGCATATAGGCGATACGCGCACTGTCATAGCCACCATGCGCCCGTGGTGTGGACACAATCAGAACCGCTGCGTCACTGGCCGGGGCCATAGCGGTGTTTGGGTCTGCCGTGTATTCGAGCGTGTATTCGTCGATGGCCTCCGGGGGTGGTCCCGGCAACACCGAACAGCCCGTCGACAGCACGCTCAGGAGCAACACGAGACCCGGTATTTTGCTAACAGTCGTCATCGGCTTATTCCCCCGGCCCCGGAATGACCTGTTCACGTCCATAGATTAGCAGGCTGGGATCGTCCTCCAGCTTTTCTCCAATACCCTGCATGGTGTCCGCCAGTCGTCGGAGCTCGCTCACGAGTTCCCCCACTTCCGGTAGTGTCTGTTGACTGAATTGCTGCAGGCCGGTTTCACTGCCCTGTACAAAACGGTTGAGGCTGGCACTGGCCTCGGAAATATTATTCGCCATCGTCTCGAAGGCGCTGGCCGTGCTGTTAATCTGATCCAGCAAGGGTTGTAACTGGGCAACTGCCTGCGCACCATTGGCGAACAGTTTCGATGCGTTCAGCACCGTCTGTTCGAGCTCCATGTTCTGGCGTGCGAAGATGGCGGAGACCTGCCGGCTGTTCTCGAGGATGTCACGGATCGTCTGGCGTCCCTTCTCATCCAGCAACTCGCCCAGCCGATTGGCCAGCGTGTTCAGGTTGGCAAGCAGTTCCATCCCGAAGGTGTCCAGGCGCGCGAAAAAGGACGGTCCCGACGGGATCACCGGGTGATCCGCACCCTCCTCCGCCTGCAAGAGTTCTGCCGACTGGCTGCCGCCCGTCAGGTCCACGAAGGCGATCCCGGTCAGGCCCTGCACCGCAAGTACGGCGATGGTGTCGACCTTGATCGGCACGCTGGACTGGATATACAGCGTCAGGCGCACTTCCTCGGGGTTCGCCGGGTTCAGCTCGATATTACGGACCTTGCCGATTTCCACGCCGCGGTATTTTACCGGTGCATCCACATACAGCCCGGACACCGATTCCTTCATGTACACCCGGTAGGTGGTGTACTCGGTACGGAAATCGCCCAGCGTCAGCCACAGACTGATACCCAGCCAGGCACCGCCCAGCAGCAGCACGAACAGGCCTACGAGGGCATAGTTTATTTTTCTTTGCATGTGCGTTCCTGTGCATTCCGGGCACGCGGCCCCTCGAAATACTCCCGGATGCGCGGTAGCGTCGACCGGGACAGCGTTTCCATGGTACCAATCCCCTGCACGGTCCTGTCACCCAGCACCGCAACCCGATCGGCCGCTCCCCAGAGTGAATCGAGGTCATGGGTGACCATCAGCACCGTCAGGCCCATCAGGTCCTTGAGCCGCAGCACCAGCTCGTCGAAGGCGCCGGCACTGACCGGGTCCAGGCCCGATGTCGGCTCGTCGAGAAACAACACCTCCGGGTCCAGCGCCATCGCCCGCGCCAGGGCGGCGCGCTTGATCATGCCACCGCTGAGCTCGCTGGGGTACAGGTGAGCGGCTTCCGGCCGCAGTCCGGCCTGGACGATCTTCAGCAGGGCCAGTTCCCTGATCGTGTCCTCATCGAGTTTGGTATGCTCCTTCAATGGTACACCAACATTCTCCAGCACCGTCATGCCGCTGAACAGCGCGCCCTGCTGAAACAGCACACCGAAACGCCGCCGCAGACGCTGGGCGTCCGCGTCACGGATACCAACAAGCTCGGTGTCGAACAACTTGATCGAACCGCTGTTCGGCACCTGCAGCATGATCATCTCGCGCAGCAGCGTACTCTTGCCGCTGCCACTGCCGCCGACCAGGGCCAGTACTTCGCCGCGGTACACATCCAGGTCGATGTTTTCATGAATGACCTTCTTGCCGAAGACCGTGCCGACACCGCGCAGGCGAATAATCACTTCCCTCTCCGACGGCTGTTCGGCGCGTCCCGTCCTGGCTGCCACGGCTGTAGCCATCGTCAAATTCCCAGCATGCTGAACAGAATCGAGAACAGCGCGTCCGTGACAATTACCAGGAAGATGGCCTGCACCACGCTGATGGTCGTGTGCCTGCCGACACTCTCGGCACTACCCCGCACCTTGAAGCCCTGGTAGCAGCCGACGATGGCGATGATGGCGGCAAACACCGGCGCCTTGCCGATGCCGATCATGAAGGTCGAATAATCGATGGCCTCGCCAATGCGGTTCAGAAAGGCGTTAAAGCTGATACCCAGCTGCAGGTTTGCCATGACCATGCCGCCGAAGATGGCCATTATGTCCGCGAACACCGACAGCAGTGGCAACACGATAATCAGTGCAATCAGCTTGGGCAGCACCAGGATGTACATCGGCGGGATGCCGAGGGTGCGCAGCGCGGCCACCTCCTCCGTCACCTGCATGGTGCCGATCTGCGCCGTGTAGGCCGAGCCGGTGCGTCCCGAAATCAGGATCGCCGTCAGCAGGGGTGCCAGCTCGCGCAGCATCGAATACCCCAGCAGGTCGGCGACATAGATACTGGCTCCGTACAACTGCAACTGCACCGCCCCCTGGTAGGTGATGACGACGCCCATCAGGAAAGACAGCAGGCCGACAATGGGCATGGCCTTGTAACCGGCCTCGAACATTTCATTGATAATCACCTTCCAGCGGATGTGCTGCGGGCTGGCAATCATCCAGACAAACGAGACGACCGTCTCGCCGGTAAATGCCAGGAAGCTGACCAGGTCATGAAATACGCTGATCCAGCGGGTATAGAAGATTTCCGTCTCGCGGCGCGGGCTGGCTGCCGCGACATCACGACGGGTGTCGGCAACCAGGTCGATCAGCGCCACGTGTTCCGTCCTGAAGGCCTCCAGCTGGACCTTTTTGCCGGCCGCCTCTAGCCGCTGGCGCAACTGGTTGATCCGCCAGGCGCCTGCGGTATCCATCGCGGCGACGGCCCGGCCATCAATGGCGACAGCCGCGGCGCCGGGCACCAGGACAGATTCGATGCGCCGTGGCAATGCAGCAATCCCGCGTACCGTCCAGGCGCCGCTGCACGCCAGGGTCTGATCATGCTCCAGTGCGACCCGGGCGGGTGCCTTTGGTTTGGGTTCGGTCAGTTCAGGCATCCCCCCAAGTCTCCGTTATCGCCGGCACGCTGACAAGCCGGTGATTCAGGCATCGTTCAGGGGAAAGGCGATAACACTGGCGAGCGAATTAGATCCGGCCGCGACCATCAACAGGCGGTCGATCCCCAGTGCGACACCCGCGCAGTTCGGCAGCCCGGAGGCCAGGGCGGCCAGCAGGCGCGTATCGACAACCACCGGTTCCAGGCCCTGCGCCACACGTTGTGCATTGTCCTGCTCGAAACGCAGTCCTTGTTCAGCGGCATCGGTCAGCTCGTGATAGCCGTTGGCCAGCTCGACACCGTTGAGGTAGGCCTCGAAGCGCGCGGCAACCGGCGGGGTGCCCGGGCGCAGTCGTGCCAGTGCCGCCTGGCTGGCGGGATAATCACGTATGAACACCAGCCCCGGTCCCAGCCGTGGCTCGATAATGTGGGTCATCAGCAGGTCGAGCCAGCCATCGTTGTCGTCGGGTGACAGGCCGACGGGGGGATCGATGGCATGTGACTGCAGGCAGCCCCGCAATTCATCCACGGACGCATTGAACGGGTCGACTCCGGCACTCTCGATGAACAGGTCACGGTAGCACCAGTGATCGACCGACTCGAGCGGAACCAGGCCCTCGAGGACGCTGCGCAGCAGGGTCTCGACATCGTCCATCAGGTCGAAGTGGTCGAAACCGACGCGGTACCATTCCAGCAGCGTGAATTCCGGGTTATGCCGGCGGCCGGACTCGCCGTCACGAAATACCTTGCAGATCTGGTAAATCGACCCGCTGCCGGCGGCCAGCAGGCGCTTCATCGGGAATTCCGGCGAGGTCTGCAGATACAGGCTGGAACCGTGAGCCAGACCTGGGCCGTGGTAGCGGGTCTGAAAACTCTGCAGGGCGGGATCGGTGGCGCCAGCAGGTGACAGGACCGGGGTATCGACCTCGAGCACACCGGCCTGCGCGAAATAGTCGCGCACCCGGGCCAGCACCCGCGCTCGGAGTCTGAGACTGTCTATCTCTGCGTGCACGTTCCCGGCCCGGCAATTCAGTAATCGAGAGCGCTATTCCTTGGCGCGTGCGACGTACTCCCCGGGACGGGTATCGATCTTGAGGGTCTCGCCGATCTCGACAAACAAGGGCACGCGTACGACTGCGCCCGTTTCCAGAGTGGCGGGCTTGCCGCCGCCGCTGGAGGTATCCCCGCGCACACCCGGGTCGGTGTCGGTCACCTTGAGCACCACGAAGTTGGGTGGCGTGACCGCCAGCGGTGTCCCGTTCCACAGGGTGACCTCGCAGACATCCTGTTCCTTCAGCCATTTTGCGGCATCACCGACGGCGGTCGCATCCGCGGCATGCTGCTCGAAGCTGTTCGTGTCCATGAAGTGCCAGAACTCGCCGTCGTTGTAGAGGTACTGCAATTCGATATCCAGGACATCCGCGCCCTCGACGGTCTCGCCGGACTTGAAGGTACGCTCGATCACACGCCCGGTTTTCAGGTTGCGAATCCTGACGCGATTGAATGCCTGCCCCTTGCCGGGCTTCACAAACTCGTTTTCAATAATTGAGCACGGGTCGCCGTCGAGCATTATTTTCAGGCCACCGCGGAATTCATTGGTACTATACGTTGCCATGACGGTCCTTTTTGACTGAGTAAGCGCCGAACAGGGGATAAAAAACGTTGGCTATGATACCCCGAATAGACAAATCACGACACACGCCGGCCTGGCAGACCGCACTGATGCAGGCCGTCGGCTCGGTGGATGAACTGCTGTGTCTGCTGCATATCGATGCCGCGAAGTCCGATATCCGCCGCTTCAGCCGCGATTTCCCGTTACGGGTACCGCGCGGTTTTGTCGCACGCATGGAACCGGGGAATATTCACGACCCGTTGCTGCGCCAGGTCCTGCCGCTGCCGGAGGAAGACCGGCAGCACACCGGTTTCCTGCCTGACCCCCTGCGCGAGGCGGATGCCATGCCCGTGCCCGGCCTGCTGCATAAATACCGGGGCCGCGCCCTGCTCACCCTGACCGGTGCCTGCGCCATCCATTGCCGTTACTGTTTCCGGCGGCATTTCCCCTACGCCGAGGCCAATCCCCTGTCAGGCAACCAGGCCCGGGCACTTGAGTACCTGGCCGCACATACCGGGATCCGCGAGCTGATTCTGAGCGGCGGTGACCCGCTGATGCTGCCCGATACGCGTCTCGAGGCATTGGCGAGGGCACTGGCAGGAATCCCGCACTTGCAGACCCTGCGGCTGCACACCCGGCTGCCCATCGTCCTGCCGGAGCGCGTCGACAGCAGGCTGCTCGCCTGGCTCGGCGAGCTGCCGCAGCGCGTGGTGGTGGTGGTTCATTGCAACCACCCGAACGAGATCGACCCGGCCGTGGTGACGGCGCTGCGCAAGCTGGCGCAGGCCGGAGTGCTGCTGCTGAACCAGTCGGTTCTACTCAAGGGGATCAACGCTGAGACGGACACCCTGATCCACCTGAGCGAGGCATTGCTGGCCGCCGGTGTGCTGCCCTATTACCTGCACCAGCTGGACAGGGTTCAGGGGGCCGCACATTTCGAAGTCAGCGACAGTGCTGCGCGCGCGCTGATGGACAGCCTGCACGCCGCCCTGCCCGGCTACCTGGTACCACGACTGGTCAGGGAACTCCCCGACTACCCGGGGAAATACCCCCTCTGGCCGTAGCCGGCCATTAAACCCCGGGGCGCACCCAAACGTCGCGACCGGGCCCCGCAGCCCCGCCACCATTGCCCGCAGTAATGCCACCATGGATCGTGATATTGTGTATATTATCTGGTGTCAGACGCATTATGATCAGGCTCACGAGGATAACCTTACGCCCCATATGGAACTGCAGATCCCCGAACTCAAGAAGCCCGGCATGGGTACGTTCAAGACCGGTACCGGGGCTGTCAGGCAATGGATTGAAAACCTGCCACTCACCAATGTCGACAAGACCATCACCCTGATCGAGGGCGCCCTCGACGAAATCAACGGCTATATCCTGCCAAACGCGGAACGGTTTGAGGCACTGGAACTGTTTGCCAGACCGGTTGCCCACATCAACGACTCGCTGAAAAAGAAGTACCTCGGCAGGCCGATCCCGGTGAAAGGCAGCGCCCTGGTACATGCACAAAAGGCCATCGATATCTGCCTGCGCATGGCCACCGGGTACAAGATCCTTGCCGCCATTCTTGACCGCGCGGGTGAAGCGGGCCCGCAAATGGCCACGGCAATCCAGCGCGCCATCCGTTATTACAGCGAGATCCTGATCAGCAACTACCAGACATACGCCCAGTTCCCCACGGGTATCTGGGGTGACCTGCATGCGCTTTATGTGCTCGCCGAAAAACACGGCCTGGCAACACACGCAGTCACCGACATCACGACACAGCACGAGATAACAGCAACGCTTGAGGACATCTACAAGCAAATCCTGCTGTTGTCCCTCGCCTGCCCCTACCGGCTGCGCCAGAACGAGATCCGGCAGGTATATGACTTGCTTAGCGTGTGGGCGCCGCACAGCAAACTGCTGAACAGCGACACCGGAGACACGGGCGGTTTTTTCGCCTGCCAGCTGGACACCGATGAACCACCCTCCTACAAGGCGTTGCAGCAGACAGAGCGGGCCGACTCACACTGCAAGCTCCTCAGCACCCGTGACATGGCGGACCCTGTCAACGCGACCCTGTCGGAGTACCGGTCTGCGCGGCAACATCTCGGCCTGCCCGAGGAGAAGACCCTGCAACGCCTGCTGATGTCCTGGGGTGTTATGCCCAAGCGCCGTTTCACCCGCCATCGCCAGGATGACGAGGTTCGCCTGTTACTGGGACTGGAAAACATTCATGGGGTAATCGCCGGACCCTCGAATTCCACTGAAACCGGCAGAGACAGCGAAGACCACACCATCCGGGACAATGCCTACCTGCGCGACCCGACATTCGAACAAAGCACCTCGTTCGACGTCGACTGGCTGACGGGAATCGATGCCAGCCCCAATGGACAGGCCAAAGACGCGGCGCGAAACCAGGCTCATCCAGGATCGGTCATCAGAACGCCCGATAAATCACCCATTGAAATCTGGAAATTACAGGACAGCAGCGCCGGCGGTTATAGCCTGCTGTGGGATACCGACACGACCTCAGGCGCCCAGGTCGGTGAACTGGTTGCCATCAATACTAAAGCGGAAAATGATGAAAACAGATGGCACCTGGGCGTGATCCGCTGGATGAAGTCCACCCGGCAACAGGGACTGGAGATGGGCATTCAAATGCTGGCACCCGGGGCCTGCGCTATCCAGGCCACTATCTGCAATGAAAAGTCCAGCGTCGAAAACAAGATGAACGGGATCCTGCTGCCGGAGATCAAGGCGCTCAATCAACCGGCGACCCTGCTGCTGCCGTCACTGCCGTTCCGGGTCGGTTGCACGACCGCCCTGCAACAGGAAAAAATTGAAGAACGCATCAAACTGACCCAGCAGCTGGAAAATACCGGCTGCTTTGCACAGTTCCTGTTTGCACCGGCAGAAGACGCCTGAAGCAAGCCAGGCCGGCTAGTACAACTCGAGAAACGGTTCCGGGTACTCGACGTGCCCGCCACCGGCGAGATTTCCTTCCACGATTTCCATCCCGGTCAGGGCATCAGCGGGTGCTGGCAGATTGCAGGTCACCTTGATGTCTTTTGCAGGAAGGAAGCCGAAACGCTGGTAATACTCGGGGTACCCGACAACGATAATGGCGCCATAGCCCTTCTCACGGGCCAGCTCCACACTGGCCTTGATCAACACGGAGCCGATACCGCGGTGACTCTGTGACGGCACAACCGACATGGGACCCAATGCCAGCACAATCTTTTCCTCGCCATCCTTGCGCACTGGCACCCGGGTCAACAGCACATGCCCGACAATACGCCCGTTTAGCTCGGCCACCAGGGACAGTTCACGGTTATAGGAAGCCGCGGCCCGCAGGGCACTGATCAGGCGTGCTTCCGCCTCTCCGCCGAAGGCGCTGATATGGACAACATCGATGGCACGCACGTCCTCGGATGTTTCGGGCCTGACAGTAATTTCGTGCATGATTCACTCCGTTTCCACGAGAGAAGCTAAAGAATTCGGCTGCCATTCCCGGGCAGCCCGGGGAACAGACTAAAAATACAGCTTTTCAGTTACTTGCATGCTATCAGGAAATAACCACAGGGAGAATACCCTGCCATGGGGAAACCGTAAAAAGCCGCTCCGCAGCCCGGCAAATCCGCGCCCTGACAGCTTAAGACTTTCTCCCGGGTGCCGTAAATAGAATAGTCGGGGCTCGTGCCGGGGTGATTTGCCTATTACCCGCACCGTGCCACCTGTTTTCAGACTAGCGAGGGCACGCAGTGAGTGACAACAAAAATCTCCACCTGGTAATCGTGGAGGCATCAAGTAAAAAGGCCCAGTCATGCGCGGCCATACTTGAAGGGGCAGGCCATGCCGTTCAGCTTGACCAGGTAAAGGGCATCAAGGCCCTGGAAGACCTGTTCGACGATACGGACCCGGACATTGTCATCTACGGCGAAGGCGCAAATATTCCTGAACTCGAGCTTGTGTCGGCCTGGCTGGCGGACCACGCCAGCAACATCCCCCTGGTCGTTGTTGCGCGTGAAGGCGCCGAAGGCCGCCCAGGCGCCATGAACTCGGGCGCAACCGCCGTGATCTCGCTTGACCAGCCAGGCGACCTGGTGGCGACCATCCGCAAGGTACTGGACAACGCAGCCCTGAACCGCCGGATCTGCGGGCTCGAGGAGGCAGTGGAAACCATCCACCTGCAACAGCGCGTCGATCAACTCGAGAGGGCTCTGCAGGAAAAGGAAAAGTACTGCACAAATCTGCTGGAAAATTCCCGCGATGCCATCGCCTATGTTTATAACGGTTACTACCAGTACGCCAACCCAGCCTACCTGAGCCAATTTGGAATCGATGGCCTTGCAGGGCTGAATGGCACACCCCTGCTGGAACGGGTCGAGCCGAGCGATCACGCGGCACTCGAGAGCCTGCTGCACAACTGCCATCACACAGGCGACGCTGTGACAGTCAGGATCGGGTTGACGGATAAGAGGGGGCTGTCACGCAGGACCGCCGTTGAATTTGCACCGGCCAGTTTCGAAAACAAACGCTGTACCCGAATGACCATCCGTGCACCGGCACAGGCGGCGGGCACCGAAATGACGCCGGATACACTCGGCCAGGAAAATCTGTTTGCCGGAGCATACAACCGCCAGTACTTCATGCAAATCATGGAGGACAGCCTCGGCAACCCCGACAAGGCAGGCAAGTACCAGACGCTGACCTATCGGCTGCTGGATGACTTCCGGGCCATACGCGAGAATTTCGGCATCTACGCCTGCGACCAGACCATCAGGAACATCGCCGCCCTGATCCAGAGGAACTACGATAAAGAAGACACGGTAGCCCAGTTCGGGGACTACGTATTTGCCATCCTCAACACCTCGCAGAACGAGGACGGTGCCTACCTGCTTGCCGAGTCCGTGCGCAAGCAGATCAAGAAACACGTCACCGTGGTTGGCGGTCAGGTCATTCAGACCACCTGCAGCATCGGCATGTGCGTCATCAAAGAACACATGAAGGATGCCCAGGATGTGTTATCGCGCGCAGACCTCGCCTGCGAGGTCGCCCGCTCGTCCGGCGGCAACCTGGTGCATGTCCACAGTACGGCCATTGACGAGCAGATCGACGGGGATCTCGAACTGCAATGGGACGAGATGATACGCAAGACCATCGATGACGAACGCCTGTACCTTGTGTACCAGCCCATAGTCAGCCTGGGCGGCGACACCGGCAGGGGCTACGAGGTCCTGCTCAGGGTAGTTGATGAGAAAGGCCAGGTCATTCTGCCCGGCCAGTTCATCTCCCTGGCGGGAAAGATCAGTATGAGCGCTGAAATTGACCGCTGGGTTATCAGCTCGGCGCTAAGATCACTGCGCGAAATACATGCTTGGGACAGTGAGTTAGCGTTCTTTATCAAGGTCTCGGCCGCCACGCTCTCGGATGGAGAGTTCCCGGCGTGGCTGGCGCAGCAGCTGAAGGAACACGAATTGCAAGGCAGTGCGGTCATTTTTGAGATACCGGAGACCACTGCCGTGAATCATACCGCCGCCACCTCGGGCTTCATCAACAGCATGCAGAAAATCGGCTGCCGGATAGCTATCGAGCATTTCGGTCACTTGAGCCCGTTCGAACTGATACACGATCTCGCCGTGGACTTCCTGAAGATCGACGGATCTCTTATCGAGGGCCTTGCCTACAGCGGGGAGAACCAGACCAGGGTACGTTCCGTGGTGGATTTTGCCCGGACCACAAAGACGCGGTGCATTGCCGAACGTGTCGATGATGCCAGCAGTCTGGTCACGCTGTGGCAGTACAACGTGGACTACATCCAGGGTAATTTCGTACGGGAACCCGGCAAGGAGCCCGGTTACGACTTTGAAGATGCCATCGCGTTGCACAACCTGGCGGAGACCTGAGCCCTGCCGAACTGCAATGACAGATTTACCGAAGCAATGCCAGCCAGCAAACCAACAAACCGGCCCGCGATTGGTCCGTTATCACGGGAAGAAAACCATGCGGAGTATCGGGCCAGTTCAATCCAGCACGTGAGAGACCAGGCCATCGGCAAGCTTGGGTTCGAACCAGGTGGACTTGGGCGGCATCACCTCGCCGGCATCGGCTACCGCCATCAGGTCTTCCATGCGCGTGGCATACATGGAGAACGCCACCTGCATTTCACCACTGTCAACGCGTCGCTCCAGCCCCCCGAGCCCCCGGATACCGCCGACAAAGTCGATGCGCTGGTCGCGCCGCGGGTCAGTGATGCCCAGCACCGGGGCCAGCAGGTTGTCGGCCAGCAGGCTGACATCAAGACGCGCCACCGGGTCTGCCGGTACCCTGTCGGGGTAAATGGTCAGGCGATACCATTGCCCGGCAAGATACATCCCGAACTCGCCCGGCCCTGCCGGGTGACAGGCAGCACTGACCGGGGACACGCTAAAGTTGTCGCTCAGACCGGCCAGGAAGGTCTCCGGGCTCATACCGTTCAGGTCCCTGACCACGCGGTTGTAGTCAAGAATCTTCATCTGGTCGTGAGGAAAGATCACCGCGAGAAAATACGCGGCGCTGCTGTCGGCACCCCGCCCGACCCGGTTGGCGGCCACCCGCGACGCGGCAGCCGAACGGTGATGACCGTCGGCGATATAAAGGGCCTCCATGGCATCAAATGCCCCGCTGATCCGTCTGATCAGGGCGTCATCACTGATTACCCAGAGGCGGTGTCCGATGCCGTCATCGGAAACAAGATCGACAACCGGCTGGGTGTGCGTCACCGCTTCCAGCAGGCCATCAACAGAGGCCTGCGCGCGGTAGGCAAGCAACACCGGCCCGGTCTGGGCATTGAGTGCCTCGATCTGCCTCACCCTGTCATCTTCCTTGTCGGGCCGGGTGAATTCGTGCTTGCGGATGCGATTGCTGTTGTACTCGCTGACCGAGGCCACCGCCACCAGGCCGGTTTGGCGATGCTCGCCCATAACCAGCTGGTAGACGTAGTAACAGGGGCTGGAGTCCCTGCGCAGGATGCCCGCGGTTTCCATCCTGGCCAGATTCGCAGCAGCCGTTTCATAGACCAGCGGATCGTAGGGATTGGTGCCTTCAGGCAGGTCAATCTCCGCCCTGGAAATATGCAGAAAGCTCCACGGCCGGTCCTGTGCAAGGTTTCGCGCCTCGGCGCTGTTGAGAACATCGTAGGGGGGCGCAATTACGTCAGCGGCCCGATCATCAACGGGACGCAGCCCGGCGAAAGGACGAATGAGTGTCATATGGAAAGCCTGGTGTCGTTCGGATACCTAAGCCCGCTATTGTACACACCGGCAGAAAAGCTCGCGATTGGCATTGGCGGCGACCAGGCGGCGAACAGCGCCCACTACAGCCGTGAATGCAACAGAGGCACCCCGGCTGCACCCCGGGGTAATACGCTATGACGGGTATCATCTCCAGGACGGCAGGCAGCGTCGGGGGCTGGTTGGCAGCACGGCTCGAACACCTGCGCGCGGCATTCCGCAGGTTCTTCGCGGGCATCTTCCATCCCGTCTATGTCAGACTGGCCTGGTTGGGCAGCACGTTACGCGATATCAACGAGCGCCTGACCCACAAGCTGCAGCAGATAGCGCTGGTCTACAAGCTCTCGCTGCTGATTACTGTCCTGGTGGTTACCTGTATGACGCTGCTGGGGTCGATCATTATCCAGCAGCAAACCCGGTTATTCGAGAACCAGTTGCATGACCAGGGTACGGCCCTGGTGAAGCTGATGGCGCAGGCTGCCAGGGAACCGCTGCTGGCCGACGACCAGCTTGCTATGGACGTCATCACGACAGGGTTCACGGACAACAGCAATGTCATGGGAAGCGCCCTGATTTCACTCGACGCTGAAACGGTCTCCCATGCCGGCAGCTTTCACGACGGGAATAACAAGCGCCAGCGGGGGGTGCTGCTCGAATTGATCAAGGAGGCACCCGGGTCCCGGGACTGGTACTGGCCGGCATCATTGAAAACGTCTGCCCGCAAGGTCATTTCCTACATCCATCCCATCACCTTCCAGGATGTGACTGTGGGGTATGTCTTGTCCACATTCAGCCAGGCGGCCATGGAACAGTCGCTGCGCAAGGCAATTCAGGCCATTACCGGCGCGACACTCCTGATCATCATGCTGGGTGTCGCCATGGCGATCGCCCTCGGACGGCGCATCTCCGACCCCATTGACCAGCTGGTCGACGCCAGCCGTGCCCTCGGCAAGGGCGAATTCACTGCGAAATTCAGTTTCAGGGAACGCCGCACAGATGAACTCGGGCAGTTGATGGCCTCGCTCAACAGCATGGCTGAAGGCATGCTGGAGAAATCACAGGTCAAGCAGGCACTGTCACGCTACGTTTCCCCGGAAGTCGCCAAAGTGGTTTTTGCCAACCTGGATGATATCGAGCTCGGCGGCAAGCAGATCGAGGGCACGGTCGTCTTCGCGGACATTGTCGGCTTTACCCGGATTGCCGAGAACACCCGGCCCGAAGACCTGGTGGATATATTGAACAGGTATTTCACCCTGATCACGCGGGCCTGTGAAACCAACCAGGGGACCGTCGACAAGTACATGGGGGATGGTGTCATGCTGATTTTCGGCGCACCGCAACCTGACGAGGAACATCGCTTTCATGCCATCAATTGTGCCGTATTGATACAACGCCTGATCGAACATGAAAACCGGCTGCGTGAGCAGCAGGGCCTGTTTCCCGTGAAGTTCCGGATCGGAATTAACTCCGGCACGATGCTGGCGGGCAATATGGGCTCGAAGGAACGAATGGAATACACCGTTGTCGGCGATACCGTCAACCTCGCCTCCCGCCTTTGCGGTATCGCGAACAGCGGGCAAATCGTGATTTCCCGGCACCTCTACCTGAACGCCGATGTACGCGAACGGGTGCTTGCCGGGGAGTACCAGGCCATCCGCCTGCGCGGCATCAAGGACCCCGTTAGTACCTACCTGGTCGAGGCAGTCACCGTAGGCTGGCAACACCAGCTCGAGGAACAGTTCCGGGCGGTGACCCGGCCCGAGGAAGATGAACGCAGTGATGCGAAAATCGGCTAATCTGCTGGTGATACTGGCACTCCTGCCGCTGCTGGCAGGCTGCCCGCATATCGATACCCTTCGGGTGACTCCTGACCGTCCGGAGGACCTGGAGGCCCTGCTAAAACAGAACGAATTCGCCCGCATCCAGGGACTGCTTGAGCGGCACACCGAGCTTGATACAGCCGGGCTGCAGACAGTCCTGGACAGTCACATCGGCGCCTACGAGGACAACACCCTGGCAGATGCGCGCACCCGGGAATCGGAGGGTGACTTGCGCGCTGCCATTGCACGCCTGGATGACGCCCTGTCAAGGCTGCCTTCCAGCACAAGGCTGGACGACTATAAGACCGCGCTGGAAGCCCGGCGTACAGAGCGCCTGCAGGAAACCGGACGCCGCGAATTGCTGGCCCGGGCGCGCTACCTTGTCGAGCTACGGCAACTGCAGCACGAGAAACTGCAGCTGGAATCACCCGGGATCGCCGAGCGCTGGAAGCACAGTACCAGCCAGCAGGAGGCCGGGGCTCTCGGCGCTGAACTGCTGGCATGCGGTCAACGCGCCCTGCAGCAGGACGAGCTGGGCAGTGCATCTGCCTGCCTGCGCATGGCCGAGACCCTCAACAACGGCCCGGAGGTGCAGTCAGCCCTGGCCGAGCTGGCAAGCAGGTCCGACAGCACCCGGCGAGTTCAGGACGTACCTGCACCGGCAAGATCCGTCAGGCAGGCGAACACCGGGAGGCAGCAATCCGGCCAGCAGAACAGCAGGCAACAGCTGCTCGCACAGACCGAACAGGCGCTGCAACAGAACGACCTGGTCACGGCCCGCAAGACCTTTCATGAACTCGAGGAAAAGACCGGCGCCAGCAATGAAATCGATGCAGTTAAAAAGCGCCTCGAAGCCGCCGTCAAGGCCAGCGTTGACGGGCTGACGCGCCAGGGCGACAGCTTGTACCGCGCCGAGAAGGTCAACGAGGCCATCACCTCATGGAATCATGCACTTGAGCTAGATCCGGACAATGTCAATCTCCACAAACGCCTGGCACGTGCCCGCAAGGTACTGGCGCGCCTGGAGGAATTGAAAAGCCGGCAGACAACAAGCCCGTGAGTGGGCCGCGTCAGGAACCGACGACCTCGATGGCATCCACCTTCTGGTAGCCACGCGGCAGTTTCAGTCCGCGCCTGCCGCGCTCGCCGGCAAATTCGTCCACCTCCCCTGCCTTCATGGTCTTGTATTTCTTACCGGCACGCACCAGCAGCTTCTCACCGTCCTGAATACACTCCATGGCTGCAACATATTCATTCCGGCTCTTCAGCTTCGCTGCGGGGATGTTGATGATTTTGTTGCCCTTGCCGCGCGCCAGCCGGGGCAGTTCGGCGAGCGGGATGACCAGCATATACCCGGCCGTCGTGACCGCGACGATCCAGTCATCCGCCTGGCTCCTGACGGGCACCGGTCTCAGCGCAGCGCATCCCCTGGGGACCGAAAGCACGGCCTTGCCGGACTTGTTGCGGGTATAAAGGTCACCCAGTCGCGCAACGAACCCATAACCCGAATCGGAAGCGAGCAAATACAACTGGTCCGGGTCGCCGGCCATAACACCGACAAAACGTGCGCCGTCAGCCGGCTTCAGGCGTCCACTCAGCGGCTCACCCTGGCCGCGCGCCGGCGGCAGCAAATGGGTTGGTACGGCATAGGTGCGTCCCGTGGAGTCGAGGAACACTGCAAGCTGGTTGCTGCGGCAGCGCACAGCAGCGGCGTATTCATCCCCGGCCTTGTAGCTCATCTCCGTCGGATTGATCTCGTGGCCCTTGGCCACCCGCACCCAGCCATTCGTCGACAGCACTACAGTCACCGGCTCGCTGGGAATCAACGCCGTTTCGTTCATGGCCTGGGCGGCCTCGCGCTCCACCAGTGAGGAATTGCGTGCATCGCCGTACTTTTCGGCATCCGCCTTGATTTCCTTCTTGATCAGCGTCTTCAGACGCTGTGCCGATCCCAGGATCTTCTGTAACTCGTCACGTTCCACGGCCAGCTCTTTCTGCTCATCCCTGATCTTCATCTCCTCCAGACGGGCCAGCTGCCGCAGGCGGGTGTCGAGGATGTAATCCGCCTGGTCCTCGGACAGCTTGAAGCGTTTGATCAGCGCCGGTTTGGGCTTGTCCTCGGTGCGTATGATGCGGATCACCTCGTCGAGGTTGAGAAAGGCAATCAGCAGACCATCCAGCAGGTGCAGGCGGCGGCATACTTTTTCCAGGCGGTACTCAAGGCGCCGGCGCACGGTGGTGGTGCGAAACGCCAACCATTCCTTGAGGATGGTGCGCAGGTCCTTGACCTGCGGGCGCCTGTCCAGCCCGATCATGTTGAGATTGATGCGTACGCTGCGCTCCAGGTCGGTGGTCGCAAACAGGTGCGTCATCAGGGCCTCGGCATCCACGCGGTTGGAGCGCGGCACAATGACCAGCCGTGTCGGGTTCTCGTGATCGGATTCGTCGCGCAAGTCCTCGACCATGGGCAGCTTCTTGGCCGTCATCTGTGCCGCGATCTGCTCCAGGACCTTGCTCCCCGAGGTCTGGTACGGCAGCGCGATGATCACGATATCGCCGTTTTCCTCTTCATAGCGGGCCCGCAGGCGCACACTTCCGCGCCCGGTCTTGTAGACCTCGATCAGTTCGGCCTTCGGAGTGATGATCTCGGCACCGGTGGGGAAGTCCGGACCCTGTATGTGCTCGCACAGCTCCTCCACTGTGCTCTTCGGATTTTCCAGCAAGTGGATGGTCGCTGCAGCGACCTCGGTGAGATTATGCGGCGGGATGTCGGTTGCCATGCCGACGGCAATTCCGGTGGCGCCGTTCAGCAGCACCGAGGGCAGTCGCGCTGGCAACAGCTCGGGTTCCTGCAGGGTACCATCGAAGTTAGGAACCCAGTCCACCGTGCCCTGCCCCAGCTCAGCGAGCAGTATGTCCGCGTAAGCCGCCAGCCGCGATTCGGTATAGCGCATGGCGGCAAACGACTTGGGATCATCCGGCGAACCCCAGTTGCCCTGGCCATCGACGAGCGGGTAGCGGGTGGTGAAGGGCTGCGCCAGATGCACCATGGCCTCGTAGCAGGCGGAATCACCATGCGGGTGGAACTTGCCCAGCACGTCACCGACGGTGCGGGCCGATTTCTTGTATTTCGCGGCTGCCGAAAGGGCCAGTTCCGACATCGCATAGACGATGCGCCGCTGTACCGGCTTGAGGCCATCACCGATGTGCGGCAGCGCACGGTCGAGAATGACGTACATGGAATAATCCAGGTAGGCCTTCTCGGTAAAGGTCTTCAACGGCAGCTGTTCGATGCCTTCGTAGTCAAGCTCAAGTGTTTCCATTAGCTGTCACCCAGTGTCTGCTAGATATCCGCCAGATCGCCCTTGGACTCCAGCCAGCTGCGGCGGTCGGCAGACCGCTTGCGGGCCAGCAGCATGTCCATCAGCTTGTGCGTGCCGTCGTCGGAGTCGATGGTCAACTGCGCCAGGCGTCGTGTTTCCGGTGCAATCGTGGTCTCGCGCAGCTGCAGCGGGTTCATCTCGCCCAGCCCCTTGAAGCGCTGCACCATAACCTTGCCCTTGAGCTTCTCGGCCGTGATCCGGTCCAGCACCCCCTGTTTCTCCGCATCATCCAGGGCATAGAAGACCTCCTTGCCGGCATCGATCCGGTATAGCGGCGGCATAGCGACATAGACGTGGCCGGCCTCGACCAGGGGACGGAAATGGCGCAGGAACAGCGCGCACAGCAGGGTTGCGATATGCGCACCATCGGAATCCGCATCTGCCAGAATGCAGATCCTGTTGTAGCGCAGGTTTTTCATGCCATTGGATCCGGGTTCCACCCCGATGGCCACGGAGATATCGTGCACCTCCTGGGAGGCCAGCACCTCGGTGGAATCGACTTCCCAGGTGTTGAGGATCTTGCCGCGCAGCGGCATGATGGCCTGGAACTCGCGGTCGCGCGCCTGTTTCGCCGAACCGCCGGCCGAATCGCCCTCGACCAGGAACAGCTCGGTACGCTCGTTGTCGGTAGATGCGCAATCCGCCAGCTTGCCGGGCAGGGCGGGACCGGAGGTCACCCGCTTGCGCACCACCTTCTTGCCGGCGCGCTGCCGCTTCTGGGCATTCTCGATCGCCAGCCAGGCAATCCCCTCGCCGGCCTCGGTGTGATGGTTGAGCCACAGGCTGAAGGCATCCTTGACCACGCCGGAGACGAAGGACGCACACTCGCGTGATGACAGACGCTCCTTGGTCTGACCGCTGAACTGCGGGTCGATCAGTTTCACGGAGAGGATATAGCTGCAGCGGTCCCACACGTCTTCCGGGGCGAGCTTCACGCCGCGCGGCAGCAGATTGCGGAACTCGCAGAATTCACGCACCGCCTCGGTCAGGCCCATGCGCAGGCCGTTGACATGCGTGCCGCCCTGCATCGTTGGAATGAGATTGACGTAACTCTCGGCCACGGGGTCTCCCTCACCAGGCAGCCACACCAGCGCCCACTCGGCCGCCTCCTGGTTACCCTCCATGTTACCGGTGAAGGGTTCCTCCGGCAGGCACGGGACCCCGCCCAGCTCCCCCATCAGGTAGGCGCGCACACCGTCCTCGTAATGCCATTCCAGCTTCTCGCCGCTGGCCTCGTCATACAGGGAGACCTGCAGACCCGGGCACAGCACCGCCTTGGCGCGCAACACGTGTTTCAGGCGCGCCAGGGAGAACTTGTCGGAATCGAAGTATTTCGGGTCGGGCCAGAAGCGCAGCGTGGTGCCGGTGTTCTGCTTGCCCACCTTGCCGATCTCTTCCAGCTCGGAGATCCTTTCCCCACCGGCAAAGGCCATGTTGTATTCCTTGCCGCCGCGCCGTATCCAGACCTCGAGGTGTTTCGACAGCGCATTGACAACAGAGACACCGACGCCGTGCAGACCGCCGGAAAAGATGTAGTTCCTGGCCGAGAACTTGCCACCGGCATGCAGTCGCGTCAGGATGACCTCGACACCGGGGATGCCCTCCTCCGGGTGCAGATCCACCGGCATCCCGCGGCCGTTGTCACGGACCTCAAGCGATCCGTCCTTGAACAGGGCCACGTCGATCCGCGATGCGTGACCGGCGATAGCCTCATCGACACTGTTGTCGATGACTTCCTGGGCAAGATGATTGGGACGCGTCGTGTCGGTGTACATACCGGGGCGCTTGCGCACCGGTTCAAGGCCGCTGAGTATCTCGATCGCAGCGGCGTCATAGGCCGTACTCATGATAAAAACCCGTGGGTGAGATTCAGGGAAAGGCTATTCATCCACGACCCCTCCCCTGGAGTAACGCAGCCTGCGGAGGATTTCGTCACGCTTCAAGCTGTCGCTGGTCGTGTCGCACAGGTAGTACCGGTACAGCTCGTAACGGTAGCGGCCCATGCCGGATTCCATGATGCGCTCCCAGGGGGCCTCAGCCAGTGCTTGCCAGCCACCATTGGCCCCGTAGGCATAGCGGCGATACTTGCGGGTAGTGCAGCGCAGGCCTTCATAGGCGACGTTCCTTGCCCCCGTCGCAGAGACGATCACGACGGCATAGCGCACCACGCGATCAGCGCCAACGGAAAGCGACTCGGGGTCGATATAGACAAGGTAGGGATAGTTGCCGGTTGTAACCGCCACCTCGAGCAGGCGGCCCGCTTCAGGATACACCGGCAGGTCCGCCAGCTGCTCACGCCAGGGCGCCGACGGTATGAAGCTATCGGATCTCCAGCCGGAATCGTCATCGGCCAGTGAAACCAGCGCATGCAGCACAAGCAGTGTAAGCAACAGCGCTGGCAAGCAATAACTGCAGGAGAATCCTGTTTGTGGGCAAGCTCTCATGGGGAGCGCAGTTTAACGCGCCGCCCGCCGCATTTCGAGCCTGTGTTCAGCACCGTTCATGACTGCACAACCATCCGCTGGTGCAGTCCGGTCACGCCAGGTCGGCAACCAGGGACTCGCGGATATTGTCGCCCACTGGTCCTACCCGGTGGGTGTAATTCTCGTGGTCAATGCCGACGTTGATGGCCGCCCCGTTCCTGACAGCCTCGACCATTGCCGGCGTCAGTTCAAAGCGCAGAAAGTGTACGGACGAGGTCTTTTCCTCCGTGTCCCGTTCCAGATCCTCGTCGGCGATCGCGTAGACCGGCTCATGACCGGCCACGCTCACCCAGACCCGGTCCTCTACCCCGATCAGCCTGGCCAGCAACTGGCGGCGCCGGTCGACATCGGGTTCCTCGATCATGAAGGTCGCCTTCCAGTTGGAGCCGTCGGGTATCAACGGGTTGTAGACCTCCAGCTCTTCCTCAATACCGGCCGCTTCGAAGATCCGCTCGACCCGCAGCATCTCCTGGATCTGATACTGAATGGTCTGGCGGTCTTCGAAATAGAGGGTCGCCACCGGCCCGACCCGGATGTTGCGGTCCTTCTTGTGTGCAATGGTCCGGGCACGGAACTCGGGGCGGACCTCGGCATACTGCTCCAGGCTGTAAAGGTCACTGCGCGTCAGTTTGTCCATGATTTCACCTGTTCTAGGGCTAAATACCGTAGGCCCGACGCACCAACGACAGCGGATGCACGGGCGCCTGCCCGTCCTTCAGCCCGTTCTCGATCTGGTGACCGGCCATGGGGCAGTCGCTGCTGTAGTAGTCCGCCTCGGCGCGCTCCACGCGGTTCACGACCGGGCGGCAGATCTTCATGGAGGTTTCGTGGAACTCCTGCTTGACGGCATAGGTCCCGTCATGTCCGGAACAGCGCTCTATAGGTTCGACGTTGGTATCCGGCACCAGCTGCAGGAGATCACGGGTCTTCATGCCGATGTTCTGTACCCGCAGGTGACAGGCCACGTGGTAGGCGATCTTACCCAGTGGATGCTTGAAGTCGGTGTTCAGCTTGCCGAATTTGTGGCGCAGCATCAGGTATTCGAACGGGTCGAAGATGGCGTCCCTGACCTTGATCACGTCCGGGTCGGCCGGAAACATCAGCGGCAGCTCCTGCTTGAACATCAGCACACAGGAAGGTACCGGCGCCACGATATCCCAGCCGTCGTTGACCAGCGCCAGCAGCGCAGGAATATTCGCCTCCTTGGCGGCCTTGACGGACTCGAGGTCACCCAACTCCAGCTTGGGCATACCACAGCACTGTTCCTTGTCGACCAGGGTGACGGGAATATTGTTGTGTTGCATGACGGCAATCAGGTCCTGGCCGATCTGCGGTTCGTTGTAGTTGCCATAACAGGTAGCGAACACGGCCACCCTGCCCTGTGTCGGACCGGCCGGTTCGGCCGCTGCACCGGCGGTGTTCAGCCTACCCGCTGACTTGCGCAGGGTCTTGCTGTGGTACTCCGGCAGGATGGCATCGGGGTGTACACCCAGGGTCTTTTGCAGCAGCTTGCGGCCGGCCTTCGAGCGGTTGCCCGCATTGACAGCCCGGGTCACGATCGGGATTCCGGCAAGCTTGCCGACCGTATCGGTCGAGGTCAGCAGCCGGTCACGCAGGCGCGGCCTGGCCTGTTTGAACTTCACCGCCTTGGCGCGCAGCATGAGGTGCGGGAAGTCCACGTTCCACTCGTGCGGCGGCACATAAGGACACTTGGTCATGTAACACATATCGCACAGGTAGCAGTGGTCCACCACCTCCCAGTAGACCTCGCGTGCGACACCGTCCAGTTCCATGGTTTCCGATTCATCGATGGCATCGAACAGGGTCGGAAACGCATTGCACAGACTGAAGCAGCGCCGACACCCGTGACAGATGTCGAATACCCGTTCCAGTTCCTTGAACAGGTCAGTCTCGTCGTGAAACGACGTGCTGGTCCAATCCAGGGGATGACGTGTCGGCGCGTCCAGGTTGCCTTCGCGTGTGCCTTCGGTAGTTTGACCCATAGAGGTGTTCCTTGCTGCCCTGGAAATGACACGGGGCCGGTCAGACCGGCCCCGATGAGTGGTGGTGCTGGGGCCTAGTCGTCCAGTGCATCCAGCGCCTTCTGGAAACGGTTCGCATGGGAACGCTCGGCCTTGGCCAGCGTCTCGAACCAGTCGGCGATTTCATCAAAACCCTCGTCGCGGGCGGACTTCGCCATACCCGGGTACATATCGGTGTACTCGTGAGTCTCACCGGCAATGGCCGCCTTCAGGTTGTCTCCGGTGGGACCGATGGGCAGACCGGTTGCCGGGTCACCCACCTGTTCCAGGTACTCGAGGTGGCCGTGCGCATGACCGGTCTCACCTTCGGCCGTGGAACGGAATACCGTAGCGACGTCGTTGTAGCCTTCCACGTCCGCCTTGGCGGCAAAATAAAGATAGCGGCGGTTGGCCTGTGATTCGCCGGAAAAGGCATCTTTCAGGTTTTGTTCCGTAGAACTGCCTTTCAATTCCATAGTATTTTCCTCATGGTTTGTTATTGAATTCGGAGGCCGTAGCCCACGCCCTGATTTAGACTCTGTCTAATGTAAGGAAAGTAGCCCAGCAACCTGTGGGTGTCAAGTTCGTGCGCGCCTTTTCCTTGTAAACAGTGGCTTAATTGACCCTCGTTACCTAGCTGGGGTAACGTAAGCGGATTGCATCAAAGTTTCAAGTTAATGGCAAAAAAACGACAGGAAACACCGCTGTTTGAGAAATCCCTGCAGGAACTCGAGGCCCTGGTGGAAAAGATGGAGCAAGGGGACCTGAGCCTGGAGGAATCGCTGCAGCATTTCGAACGGGGCGTCCAGCTGACGCGCGCCTGCCAGCAGGCCCTGAAAGAGGCCGAACAGAAGGTTGAGACCCTGTTGAAAAAAAACGGCCAGGAAGAAATCATACCGTTCGACAGTGAAGACACCTGATCCGCCGCTGCAAACCTTCATGGCGAGGTGCCAGGCCCGTCTCGAGACAAGCCTGTCGCACTGGCTGCCGCCTGCTGAAACCCACCCCGCCGCGCTGCACGCGGCCATGCGCTATGCGGTACTCGGCGGTGGCAAGCGCATCCGTCCCACCCTCGTCTATGCCAGCGGCCAGGCGGTCGGCAGCGATTGGGAACAGCTGGACGCACCGGCCTGCGCGGTCGAGTTCATTCACGCCTATTCACTGGTGCACGATGACCTGCCCGCGATGGATGACGACGACCTGCGCCGGGGGAAGCCCAGCTGCCACAAGGCCTTTGGCGAGGCCGAGGCCATCCTGGCCGGCGACGCCCTGCAGACATTGGGCTTCTATGTGCTCACACACGATAAATCAGCCTGTGACAGCGTCACCCGACTGCGCATGATCGAGGCCATCGCCCTGGCAGCTGGCTCGCGCGGGATGGTAGGCGGCCAAATGATTGACCTGGCCGCAGCCGGGCGCCAGCTCGATATTGCCGAACTCGAGGACATGCACATCCACAAGACCGGGGCGCTGATCCGCGCCAGCGTGGTGCTGGGCGCCCTCACCCGCCCGGGACTCGCTGCAGAGACCCTGGAAAGGCTCGACCACTATGCCAAGTGCATCGGGCTTGCCTTCCAGATCCGCGACGATATCCTCGATGTCGAGGGAGAGACCGACATCCTCGGCAAGCGCTCCGGGGCCGACCTGTCGCTCCATAAGTCGACCTACGCGGCGTTGATCGGGCTCGATGACGCCAAGCAGCGTGCCAAGGAACTCCATGAAGAGGCCATGGACAGCCTGTCAGGGCTCGATGGAAAGGCCGATCCACTGCGCTGGATTTCACTCTATATAATTGAAAGAGATAGATAATACTACCAAACCCTGCGGCCGCGCGATTGCCAAGCAGCGTCTGCAGGGGTAATATCTGACCATATTACTCAGGAATTCAGGGCGGCTGTCCCAGAACTACCCCTTTATGCATGTTCCCTCAGCCATCCCGGATGGTTACCCTTGCGCGCCTGCTGAAGCTATCCCCAAGGCAGACAGCCGAAACCGTTTCAAGACCAACCTGGACCAGAATCCATGAAAGCCACTGACACGGCACAGTCAAACTTTGATCCCATCGCCGACGTTCAAAACACCGCGGACACCCGGCGCATACCGATCGACAAGGTCGGGATCAAGGACATCCGCCACCCCGTTCGGATCAAGGACCGCAACGCTGGTGAACAGCACACCATCGCGACGTTCAACATGTACGTCAACCTGCCCCACAACTTCAAGGGCACGCACATGTCACGCTTCGTGGAGATCCTGAATCAGCACGAACGCGAAATCACGGTCGAGTCGTTCAAGGAAATGCTCCACGAGATGACTCAGCGCCTCGAGGCCGAGGCCGGTCATATCGAGATGAACTTCCACTACTTTATCAACAAGGCGGCGCCGGTGACCGGGGTCGAAAGCCTGCTGGACTACGATGTCAGCCTGATCGGCGAGGTCAGCGACGGCAAGGCGAAGATGAACATCAAGGTCATGGTGCCAGTCACCAGCCTGTGCCCCTGCTCCAAAAAGATCTCCGATTACGGTGCCCACAACCAGCGCTCCCATGTCACGGTCAGTGCCGAGACGCATGGCTTTGTATGGATCGAGGACCTGATCGACATTGTCGAGTCGGAGGCCTCCTGTGAACTCTACGGCCTGCTCAAACGCCCGGACGAGAAGCATGTCACCGAAAAGGCCTATAACAATCCCAAATTCGTCGAAGATATGGTCCGCGACATCGCTACCCGACTGAACAACGACGACCGGATAACGGCCTACGTCGTGGAATCGGAAAACTTCGAGTCCATCCACAACCACTCGGCCTACGCCCTGATCGAGCACACCAAGTAAACGGCCTGAATCCGCCGGATTACATCACACATCAGACCGCTGGTGTGACCAGCCGGCAATCCGGGTCAGTAAGGATTCGGTAAATTACTGGACCTGACCAGCAATCGGCAGCTTCAGTATTTTCTCCGCAGGGTCATCAGCTGCCCGTCATTGCGCATCTCCAGGCGGCTCAGAAACGACATGCCCAGCAACACCTGCTCTGGCTGCGGGCCTTCCAGGACGACGGCACTGACATCAATCAACGCGATATCGCCCACCTTCACCGAGTCCAGCATGACGGCCCAGGCACGTTCCATGCGTGATGCCGTGGTAATCGCTGTCGGCTCCCCATCGACCCGGTAGTCGATGCCCAGGCGCCGTGCCTGGGCATCGTTCATGGCGATCTGGGTCGCACCGGTATCAACAATAAAACTGACCGGCAGGCCATTGATACTCCCGACCGTGCTGTACATGCTCATGTTATTGCGCCGGATCTGGACCTCCTGTGCAGACGGCGACTTCTTACGGGCACTGACGCGTCCGTCGAGGGTGCCCCTGACCTCCACGCCGTCCACGACCAGGACGGCTGACTCACTGTCCGCGGAGAGCAGCTTCACCCCCTCGGGACTGGTCTGTCCGACGGCCAGCATGCGCTGCTTGCCATCGATCAACACCACGACGCGCTGCTTGAACAATCCGACCACGCGCACATCCGGACCGGCGATAACGGGGAATGCCAGCCCGAGTTGGCAAATCACTAGGCCAATCACTAGAAATCTGGATAATCTCATGGTCGGTATCCCTTGATATCAGCAGTGTGCATCCATTATGAAACCCCTGTACCTGTTCCGCCACATCTATTGCGAAGGCCCCGGCTACTTGGCCGAGGTACTGGATCGCCTGGGGGTCCCCTACCGGCTTATCGCGATTGACCAGCATGACGCCGTGCCGCCGGATACAACGGGCTGTTCCGGTCTGGTCTTCATGGGAGGTCCGATGAGCGTCAACGACCCCCTGCCCTGGATCGGGAAGGAACTGGCGCTAATCCGCAAAGCCGCAGACCGGCAGCTGCCCATACTGGGTCATTGCCTCGGGGGTCAACTCATCAGCAAGGCCCTGGGAGGCGAAGTCACGGCAAACCGGGTCCGCGAAATCGGCTGGCACACGGTTGCCCGGGCAGACAAACCAACGGCCGCCGACTGGCTCGATGGCCAGCCTGACGACATGGAATTGTTTCACTGGCACGGGGAGACCTTTTCCATACCCGCCGGCGCCGAGGTCATCCTGGAAAACGCACATTGCGCCCACCAGGCCTTTGCCTGCGACAACATCCTTGCCCTGCAATGCCATATCGAGATGAGCGCGCCAATGGTGCGCGAATGGGCGGCCCTGTACGAGGATGAACTCGACGACCCCGCACCCAGTGTGCAATCTGCCGAGCAGATGACAACGGGGCTGGACGAAAAGATTGCAGCCGCACAGCAGGTGGCAGAGCGGCTGTATCAACGCTGGCTTAGACCTTTAACCAGGACATGACAGGCTAAAGCACGGCTCGGCACAAGCCACATAAAAGGCCGTTACTGTCAGACGGATCGGCCTCTGCAATCAAACCGTCACCCGCGTTATCAATACCGCCAGCGCACTGCTTACGGCCTTTTTCTGATTCGCCGCTGCCGGCGTCACCACCACCCTGAAGTGAACCCCATCCCTGACAAGGGGAGATGGATTAAGTGGGACAGCAATGGTACTAACCCCTTTTCCTACTGACCGCTTTTCCTACCAAAAGTGATTCAGCAGCTGCATAACAACCGCAGCAAACACGCCGGCCAGCAGATCGTCGAGCATGATCCCGAACCCGCCACTCACCTGTCGGTCACACCAGCGGATTGGCCAGGGCTTGGCAATATCAAAGATCCGGAACAGGACAAAACCGGTCACCACCCAGGTCCACCCCGCCGGGGCGAATGCCATCGTCACCAGGTAGCCGACGATCTCGTCCCAGACGATACCCGGGTGATCATGCACATCCAGCAGGCGGGCCACGTGGGAACAGATCGGTATACCCACCAGGAACAGCACGCAGACCAGTCCCAGGTAGAGCCCCGGGTGCAGGTGCTGCAGCAACAGATACAGCGGCACGGCCGCCAGCGTCCCGGCCGTGCCCGGGCCAACCGGGACGAAGCCGCTGCCAAACCCCAGCGCCAGGAATCCCGCGGGGTTTAGCAACAAGCGCGGGGGTAGCTTGTCAGCCATGCCTGGCCCGGATTTTCTCACCGGACGGGATTTCGCTCCGACGGCCACCACGGATCATCGCTTTACCCCCTCGAAGCGATGCAGCCGCAAGAAAAAAGGCCGGGATAGACAAGGCCCGAGACACACTGCCGTGCTCTTTAAATGCACTCTATTCATTACCTCAGTATCTTATGTGACTCTACCGCCGCCCGGTGAGAAATGCGGGCTAACCTGCCTCGTTGAAATGCCGGTACCCGGATGATGACGGGTGGTAGGGTTCGCCAGTGCTGCGATGGCACCGTATTCCCGGCACCTCATCGATCACGCCGACCAGCGTACCGGCACAGGCAATCTCCGCGAGCCGTCGCTGCACTGCATGGCAGCGGTCCTCCGGGACGGTGAAGCACAGTTCGTAATCATCACCGGCGGCCAGCGGCAGCTCATAGAACAGCGCCTCACCCGCGGCACCCAGCGGCTGCAGCCCGGCCAGGAAGTCAGCCGAGCGTGGCACGGCATCGACCTGCAGCGTGGCACCCAGCCCGTCGTACTCCAGCAGGTGGCCCAGGTCGGCCAGCAGGCCGTCCGAGATATCGATCGCGGCACTGGCCTGGCCACGCAACGCCAACCCCGCAGCGATTCGGGGTTGCGGAAAGTCGAGACGCGCCTGCAGGCCGGGAGGTACCGATACCCCTTCGTGCAGGGCAAGACCGGCATCCCCCAGGGTCCCGGTCACATAGACCCGGTCACCGGGCCGCGCACCGCGACGCCGCAGTGCCTGCCCGGCGGGAACGAAGCCATGCGCCTGCACGGTCACCGCCAGCGGGCCGCAGGTGGTATCACCCCCGACCAGTTGCACCCCATGGCTGTCGGCGAGCGTGAAGAAGGCATCGGCAAAGGCCCGGAGCCAGTCGGGATCACTGGCCGGCAGGGTCAGCGCCAGCGTGGCCCAGGCTGGTTCGGCGCCCATGGCAGCCAGGTCACTCAGGTTGACTGCCAGTGCCTTGTGGCCGATCGCGGCCGCGGCGGTAGACTCGGGGAAGTGTACGCCCGCAACCAGGGTATCCATGCACACGACCAGCTCGGACCCCGGCGCGACACGCAGCAGCGCCGCATCATCACCAATCCCGGCAACGACGTCAGCCCGCCCCGGCTGGCGCCCGGAAAAATAGTGCTGAATGATGTCGAATTCGGATTCAGCCATGTGCTGGAATGACCCGGACGCCGTCGACACTCTCAGAGGCCGTTGACCTTCTTGCCCTTCGCGGCGCATTCCACCGGCCTGATCTTGTGCGCGGCATGGTCCAGCACCCCGTTGATGAAGGCATGACCCTGATCGGCGCCGAACTTCCTGGCCAGGGCCACGGCCTCGTTGATGATGACCCGGAACGGGATGTCTTCATGGAACAGCAGCTCATAGCCGGCAATGCGCAGAATGGCCCGCTCCACCGGGTCCACCTGCTTCATGGGACGGTCAAGGTGTTCGGCGATGCTGTTATCGATGACATCGAGTTGCGCGGGCACCTGTCCCAGCAACTCGGTGAAGTACGGCACGTCTGCACGCACGAACTCCTCGTCTTCAGCGAACTGGCGGCGTATCTCGCCCAGCTCCTGGCCGGAGAGGTCCCACTGATAGAGGGCCTGCAGTGCATATCGCCGGGCCCGGGAACGCGCATGCGCAGAAAACTTCATCGTCGCACAACCGCGGCCTCAGGTTTCCAGCGTCCGCAGCAGGTTGATCATCTCGATCGCCGACATGGCCGCTTCTTCACCCTTGTTGCCCGCCTTGGTGCCGGCCCGCTCGATCGCCTGCTCGATGGTGTCCACCGTCAGCACACCGAACGCCACCGGGATATCGTATTTCAGGGAAACCGAGGACAGCCCCTTGGTACACTCCCCGGCAACATATTCGAAATGCGGCGTACCGCCCCGGATCACCGCACCCAGCGCGATAATGGCATCGAAGCGCTTGCTGGCCGCCAGCCGCTGCGCGGCAATCGGCATCTCGTAGGCACCGGGCACTCTCACGATCTGCAGGTCGCGTTCATCGGCACCGTGCCGCCTCAGGGTATCCAGTGCCCCTTGCAGCAGGCTCTCGACCACAAAGCTGTTAAACCGCGACACCAGCAGCGCAATACGCGCATCCCGCAACACCAGCTCGCCTTCCTTCACCGTAATGTCAGTCATTTCTATTTATCCCGATCCAGTCAAATCCGTTTACCGATCCCGCCTAAGCTGCCTAGTAGCAGTCCACGTACTCGACCACTTCCAGCCCGAAACCGGCGATGCCGTGCACGATCTTGGGCGCACTCAATACGCGCATCTTTTTAACGCCGAGGTCCGCGATGATCTGGGCGCCGACACCGAAGGTGCGCAGCTCCTGCGGCTCCTTCGTGGCCCTGACCCGCTGCGGCGTCTCCGGCATATGATACGCCCTGATGCTGTTGATCAGGGCATCCGCGCCGTTGTCCCAGCGCAATATCACGACAACCCCCTTGCCCTCCCGGGAGATACGTTTCAGCGCACTGCGCAGCGGCCAGTGATGGTCCTGCATCTTGGCATCGACCAGGTCGCTGAGGGTGTTTTCCAGGTGAACCCGGACCAGGGTCGGCTCATCCGGCCTGATGTCTCCCTTGACCAGCGCCAGGTGCACGGCATCGTCGACGGTATCGCGATAGGCATGCAGGGTAAACACACCGTGCGCCGTCGCCAGTTCGCACGAGGTCACCCGCTCCACCGTGGTCTCGTTCTCGATCCGGTAGCGGATCAGGTCCTCGATGGTGCCCATCTTGAGGCCGTGCTCCTGCGCATAAATCTCCAGGTCCGGGCGCCGTGCCATACTGCCGTCTTCCCTGAGAATCTCGACAATCACGGCGGCCGGCTCCAGCCCTGCCAGGCGCGCCAGGTCACAGCCGGCCTCGGTGTGGCCGGCGCGGGTCAGCACCCCGCCCGGCTGCGCCATCAGCGGGAAGATGTGGCCGGGCTGGACGATGTCCCGGGGACCGGCATCCGGACCCACCGCGGCCTGGATGGTACGGGCCCGGTCATGCGCGGAGATCCCGGTCGTCACACCCTCTGCGGCCTCGATGGAAATGGTGAAATTGGTCGAGTGCATGGACTCGTTGCCCTGCACCATCAGGGGCAGGTCCAGCCGGCGGCAGCGCTCGCGCGTCACGGTCAGGCAGATCAACCCGCGACCGTGACTGGCCATGAAGTTGATGTCCTCGGGACGCACGTGGGTCGCAGCCATCACCAGGTCGCCCTCGTTCTCGCGGTCCTCATCGTCCATGAGGATCACCATGCGCCCGGCACGGATGTCCTCGATCAGTTCCTCAGCGGTGTTGAGCGGCATAACAGCAGGTCTTTTCTATAAACTATCAACCACAAGGGATCATATTATCCATGAATAGCGTTCCGGCTACACGGATAGACCACGATTAACGGGAATTTCATTACTCCTTGCGAATAAACCCGTGGCTTTCGAGGGTTTCACGGGTGAGTCCCTGCCCGCTGCCGGGCCGGGCCGCCGCCTCCCCCTGCAGCAGCCGCTCCAGGTAGCGCGCGACCAGGTCGACCTCCAGGTTGACCTCGCGTCCGGTGCGGTACGCCTTCAGGGTCGTCTCATCCAGGGTGTGAGGGACGCAATTCAGGGAGAATTCGGCGCCATTGACCGCGTTCACCGTGAGGCTGACCCCGTCGACGCAGATGGAACCCTTGCCGGCAATATAACGTGCAAGTTCGTCCGGCGCCCGGATGGTGAACTGGACCGAGCGGCTGTCCTCGCTGCGCACGCTGACGGTGCCTATCCCGTCCACGTGCCCGCTCACCAGGTGCCCGCCCAGGCGGGTCTCCAGTGTCAGCGCCTTCTCCAGGTTGACGGCATCGTTGATAGCCAGCCGACCGAGTATCGTCCGCCGCAAGGTCTCACCCGAGACATCGGCAACAAAACCTGACCCATTCAGTTCCACCACGGTGAGGCAGACGCCACTGACGGCAATGCTGTCACCGAGGCCGACATCCTCCATCGGCAGCTTGCCGGTGTGAATGCCGATACGCATGTCACCACCACGGTTTTCTAACGCGGCGATCGATCCAACGGCCTGTATGATTCCTGTGAACATGATTTAGCCTAAAAATAATAAAACTTCACCGCAGAGACGCGGAGGACGCAGAGATTGAATTATTTAAAGAATAAACAATGCAGAGGTGGATATCGCTACTAATGACTAACTTTTTTCTGATTCGGAATTTTTAACATTGATTTCGGTTTTCTCTGCGTTCTCTGCGTCTCTGCGGTGAACGATTGTTTTAAAAACATAAAGCGCAGCACCTAGGTCGACACCCTCGCGGTTATCCGCCAGTCTTTTCCTACCGCGCGTATGTCGCGGATGTCCAGGTCGATGCGGTCCTGCATGCGTTCCAGTCCCGGGAGTGCGAACAGGCCACGGGCGGCATCCCCCATCAGGTGCGGCGCCAGGTAGATGACCAA
>JAOTTU010000083.1 GCA_029864225.1 Gammaproteobacteria bacterium
GACCCACTACCTGTCCGCGCGCACCCACAGCGACAAGCCGCTGAAACTGTCCTTCCAGGTGTCCGACAAGGCCTATGAGACCCAGCACATCACCATCAAGGACAAGCGCAAGGTCAACCCGGAAAAACGCGACATGGAACGCATCAGCCGCGAACAGAAACAGATCAAGGCCGCCCTGCGCAACTGGAGCGATACCGACACAGTGTCGCTGCAATTCCTCAAACCGGTTGACGGACCGACCAGCAGTACCTTTGGTCTGCGGCGGTTCTTCAATGAGCAACCGCGCAAGCCGCACAGCGGTCTGGACATTGCCGCTCCCGAAGGCACACCGATCCGGGCCCCCGCCCCCGGCACCATCATCAATACCGGTGACTACTTCTTCAACGGCAACACCGTGTTCATCGATCACGGCCAGGGGCTGGTGACCATGTACTGTCACATGCACCGGATCGACGTCGAGAGCGGACAGCAGGTGGCGGCCGGCGAGGTCATCGGCGCGGTCGGAATGACCGGCCGCGTCACCGGCCCGCACCTGCACTGGGGTGTCAGCCTCAATGACAGCCGCGTGGACCCCACGCTGTTCATAACCGAAACGGAAACCGCAGCCACAGGCATGACAGATATCGGAGGTACCACCCCGTGAAGCCACTGAACCAGTATGAATTAGCGGACCTCAAACGCATCTACCGGACCCTGCATGGACAGCTGCAGCAGGATTTCGAGTTGCTGGATTCCGACCTGCTGCATGACCTGCAGGGTTTTTTGCAGGACCGGGCCCGGGGGGACGGGGTCGATGTCTCGGTCCATGCCCAGTGGTCCGCCTGGCTGAACGAGGGCAAGCCGGTCAGCTGCAGGCTGTAACGGATTCGGCACACTGCTGATACATTTGATACCTTCTCCCCTTCAAGGGGAGAAGGTATCAACACAACAAACAGCCCCCTGATTAATATCCCTCTCCCCAAACCCCCAGGGAGAGGGAGTTGACGGGACAGCAATGACCCCAAACTACAAATTCGCCTCCAGCACCTCCCGATAGAGCACCGCATCGGCCTCGCTGAAACAGCAGGCGATGATCCGCTCGAAACGTGCTGCATAGGCATGCATGGCCCTGACGGCAATAACGGCCGCCTGGTCCTTGGGGAAACCGTAGACGCCGGTGCTGATGCCAGGAAAGGCAATGCTGCGGACATTATTGGCCAGCGCCAGTTGCAGGCTGTTGACATAGCAGGACCTCAGCAATTCCGGCTCCCCCTCCCCCCCGCCATGCCACACCGGACCGACCGTGCTGATCACATGGCGTGCAGGCAGGCGGAAACCCGGCGAGATCTTTGCCTCCCCGGTCTTGCAACCGCCCAGCGTCCGGTTGTAGGCCAGCAGTTCCGGACCGGCGGCACGATGGATCGCGCCATCCACACCACCACCGCCCAGCAGGCTGTTATTGGCCGCGTTGACGATGGCATCCACTTCCATGGCGGTAATATCTCCGCAAGCCACCTCGATCATGGGATAGCGGTCTCCTCTACCAGTTATTGTCCAACCCCCAGTATAGTCGAGCCGGGTGCTGGCACAGTTGCAGCGCACAGGATATGGTAACGTTAGTCACTCTCAATACCGGGGCTGTTCGGGGGAACATATGCCGCGTCTGATTACACTTTCAAGGGCAGCACGCCTGGTGGGCGTCAAGCGTGGCGCACTGCAGAAAAAGATCCGTTCAGGCGAGTTGCGCACCTTTGAAGGCGAAATCCTCCTGCCTGATCTGCTGCATGCCTACCCGCAGACACAGGTGGAAGACACCAGCATGCTCGAGCGCGTCGAGCAGATCATGGAACAGGCCGTCAACAAGATTGTACGTCCACCCGATGTCGCCCCGGACACGGACACACTGGCAGCACGCGTCCTGGCACTCAGCCATGAACTGGCACATGCCCGGCACAAGGCGCGCCGATACTCAGTTCTGGTTGACGCCCTCAAGGACAAATTCCAGGAACTCGCGCAGCAAGACGATACCTCCCGGGACGCGGCATTTAGTAAACTCAGCGACTGGTTTTTCCAGGCGCTGGAAGCGGGTGATCCGGCGGACGAAGCAAACGAAGACATCGTAGCGAAGGAGGCTTTCCTCAGAGTCATGGCCGCACAGATACGCATCCTGCCAAGCGGGCACGAATTCTTTGTCGAAGGATCCGACTCCATCCTGGAAGCGGGTCTGCGCAGCGGACTGGCCTTGAACTACGGCTGCAGCAGCGGCAATTGCGGGCTCTGCAAGGCCAAGGTGGTCTCCGGCCAGGTGAAGAAGATCTGTCCGCATGACTATGTACTGACGGAGACCGAGAAGGGCCTGGGATATATCCTCATCTGCTCGAACACGGCCGTGACCGACGTGGTGCTCGAGGCCGACGAGGCACTCGGGGCACGCGATATCCCTCACCAGGAGATCGACATCCGCATCAAGAAGGTCGAACGTCCGGATGATCGGGTGCTGATTCTGCACACCAAGACCCCGCGCACCAACCGCTTGCGCTTTCTGGCGGGCCAGTACCTGTCACTGGAGGCCAACGGCATGCCGGCACTGGACTGCTCGATCGCCAGCTGCCCCTGCGACGATATGAACCTCCAGTTCCATCTTCCGATCGTATCCGGCAATCCCTTTATTGAATACCTGCTCAACACCACCCCGCAGAATGACGTCATCAGCATCCAGGGGCCGCACGGTGAATTTGTGCTCAACGAGGAATCCCCACGCTCGCTGGTCTTTATCGCCTGCAATGCAGGCTTTGGCCCCGTCAAGAGCCTGATCGAACATGCCATGGCGCTGGATTTCGCCGAGCATATCCATCTCTACTGGATCGTAACCGCAGGCAACAGTCACTACCTGGAGAACCTGTGCCGCTCGTGGGCGGATGCCCTGGACAATTTCCACTACACGTCACTGGTTAGTGACACCGAGACAGGCGTCAAAGACCTGCTGCCGAACATCATCAACGATTTCGATAATCTGAAGAACTACGACTGCTATGCCTGCGTCCCCGGACCGCTGGTGGAAACCTTCGAGTCGTCGCTGTGCAGGCACGGGCTGCCGGGAAAACAACTGCACATGGAACCGATCCGATAGCGGTCATTTCACAACCTTGAGGCTCGGGCGCCTGGGGTGCGTCGGCGAGGGATCATCGGGTGCGGGGCCCACCTCATCCTCACTGAAGACCATGCCGCGGCCGTTCTCCTTGGCGTAGATGGCGAGCACGGCATCGATCGGGACATACACATCCGTTGCAATACCGCCAAATCGGGCACGGAATCCGATCGCGTCATTGCCCAGCATCAGCCCCTCGACAGCATCGGGGCTGACATTGAGCACGATCTTGCCATTCTGGCCGTGCTGGCGCGGCACCTCGACGCCCTCCCCCTCGATGTCCACCAGCAAATAGGGGGTCATGGTATTGTCAAGAATCCATTCATGAATGGACCTGATCAGGTAGGGGCGACTGGAGTTCATAGCGAAAAAGATACAAGAGAATGGCGTAAAGATACAGAGAAAGCGGCCTCCGGACTGTCGCGAAGGGGAATATCCAGGGCGAGGCGGGTGTGAACCGGGGGCCGGTGGGGCGGGACCTACTCCATCATTTCCTGTTCGGCCTCTGACAGGCTGGCCTGGAAGGACTCCCGCGCAAACATGCGCTCGGCATATTGCAGCACCGGCTTCGCCTGACGGGGCAGATCGATCCGGTAGCGTTTCAGGCGCCAGAGAATGGGAACGATGGTGGCATCCACCAGCGTAAATTCATCGCTCAGGAAGTAAGGTTTGGCGTTGAATACCTCGGCACTGGACGTCAGGCTGTCGCGCAGAATCTTGCGTGCCTTGCTGGAAGTCTTCTCACCCTTGGATTCCAGGGCCGTCACCAGTTCGTACCAGTCCTTCTCGATGCGGTACAGCGCCAGGCGGGTGCGCGCACGTGAGACCGGGTCGACCGGCATAAGCGGCGGGTGTGGAAAGCGCTCATCCAGGTATTCCATGATGGCCCGGGGGTCGTACAGTACCAGCTCCCGATCCACCAGTGTCGGCACCGTATTGTACGGGTTCAGATCGATCAGGTCTTCAAACTTGTTACCCGCAACGACATCCAGGATCTCCACCGTGATGCCCTTCTCCGCAAGCACCACGCGTACCCGGTGACTCTCCGGACAGGTCGGCGAGGAAAACAGGGTCATCACTGAACGTCGATTGGCAACCAGAGCCATAAGGCCATCCCTCTAATGCTAGTAGTCCGAAACCCGGGTAACCCGGATCAGTGCACGTCTTTCCAGAAATCCTTTTTCATCAGATAAGCGACGACGAGGAATGCCAGCAAAAACATGATTACCTTTACGCCCAGACTACGCCGTTCATACTTGGCGGGCTCGCCCATGTAGTCGAGGAAATTGACCAGGTCCCGAATTGCGCGATCGTATTCCTTCGGCGACAGCTTGCCCGGCTCAACCAGCTCGAGTTCCACCACCTTTGTTTCGGTACCGTCGTGGTCCTTCACGGTGGTGATTACCGGTTCCTGCCAGCCCTGCAGCTCCCACAAAACATGGGGCATGCCGACATCCGGAAAGACCAGGTTGTTAATGCCGATCAGGCGCGAGTCGTCCCGGTAGAAGGTGCGCATGTAGGTATACAGCCAGTCGACACCGCGGGCACGCGCAATGACCGACAGGTCAGGTGGCACGGTACCAAACCATTCCTTGGCATCGTCGGCGGCCGTGGCCACGGTCATCAGGTCCCCGACCTTGCCGCCCGTGAACATCAGGTTTTCGGCGACCAGCCGCTCGTCGATCCCCAGGTCCTTGCCGATGCGCTCGTAACGCATCAGGCCCGCTGAGTGGCAGCTCAGGCAATAGTTCACAAACAGGCGTGCACCGCGCTGCAGTGACCGGGTATTGGTTGGATCGATGTTGGCCTCATCGATATGTACCCCTCCACCACCGGCTGCCAGTACCGGGGCGGGCAAGACCATCAGTAACAATGCAAAGATTCGGTTCTTCATTTTGACGTCACCCTGTCAGGCACCGGTTTTGTCTTTTCAAACTTGTGGATGAACAGCAGCGCAGCAAAAAAGCCGAAATACAGCAGGCTGAAGACACGCGCGAAATTAGTCATCACAGGCGTTGCCGGCTGCGTCCCGAGATAGCCCAGGGCGATGAAGCTGACAACGAATATACCCAGCAGCACCTTGTAAGCGGTACCCCGGTAGCGGATAGACTTGATCGGGCTGCGGTCAAGCCATGGCAGGAAGAACAGGACCATGATGGCGCCGCCCATGGCCACAACCCCGAGGAATTTGTCCGGCACCGCACGCAAGATGGCGTAGAACGGGGTGAAGTACCAAAGCGGAACGATATGTTCCGGTGTCTTCAGCGGGTCGGCCGGTATGAAGTTATCCTTCTCGAGGAACCAGCCGCCCAACTCCGGCATGAAGAAGACCACGATGGAGAAGAATATCAGGAACACGATCACACCCACGATGTCCTTCACCGAGTAATAGGGATGGAACGGAATGCCATCCAGGGGGAGGCCGCGTTCATCCTTGTGCTTCTTGATCTCCACGCCGTCAGGGTTGTTGGAACCGACCTCGTGCAGTGCCAGGATGTGCAGCACGACCATGGCCAGCAGGATAATCGGCACGGCGATGACGTGGAAGGCGAAGAAACGGTTGAGGGTGGCATCCGATATCACGTAATCGCCGCGGATCCATATAGCCAGCGTTTCCCCGATCCCCGGGATCGCCCCGAACAGCGAGATGATGACCTGGGCGCCCCAGTAGGACATCTGCCCCCAGGGTAACAGATAACCCATGAAGGCTTCGGCCATCAGGCACACGTAGATGATCATGCCGAAGATCCAGATCAGTTCGCGTGGTTTCTTGTACGAGCCATACATCATGCCACGGAACATGTGGAGATAGACGACTATAAAGAAGAACGAGGCACCCGTTGAGTGCATGTAGCGGATCAGCCAGCCCCAGTTCACATCCCGCATGATGTATTCCACGGAATTGAAGGCCAGCTCCGCATCCGGCTTATAGTTCATGGTCAGCCAGATCCCGGTCACGATCTGCAGGACCAGCACCATCAGTGCCAGTGAGCCAAAGTAGTACCAGAAGTTGAAATTTTTTGGTGCGTAATACTCAGCCAGGTGTTCATTCCACATCTTGCTGAGCGGGAAACGCGCGTCAATCCAGCCAAGTACGCCGGTCTTGTATTTCTCCCCCATTACGCTATCCCCCCATCATCACCGATAATGATTTCGTTCTCGCTCAGGAACCGATGTGGCGGTACCGGCAGGTTGAACGGTGCGGGAACGCCCGAATAGACACGACCGGCAATATCAAATCGTGAACCGTGGCAGGGGCAAAAGAAACCACCCATCCAGTCCTTGCCCAGGTCGCCCGGGGCCACATCGGGCCGGTAGGTCGGTGAGCAGCCAAGATGGGTGCAGATACCGACCAGGACGGCGATCTCGGGCTTGATGGAGCGATAGGTGTTGGTGGCGTATTCCGGTTGCTCGGACTCGGCGGAATCCGGGTCGCGCAGTTTATCGATAAGCTTCGGGAGGGTATCGAGCATATCCGGCGTCCGATTGATGATCCAGACCGGCTTGCCACGCCATTTGATGCGCATCATCTGGCCTTTCTGAAGCTTGCTGATGTCCGCACGCACCGGGGCGCCCGCTGCGCGGGCCTTGGCACTGGGTTGCATGGATGAAATAAAAGGCACCAATGCAAATGCCGTCCCCACCCCGCCGATAACGGTGGTGGCTGCGGTCAAGAACCGACGCCTGCTTGGATTGACATCATCGCCACTCATATGAGTATTCTCCAAGTAATAGAATCAATAACTTATATCCGCGCACGCAAACTCGGCCGGCTGCAGGAAATTATTAATTAATTCGGAATATTCTAAATTACTGAATACATTCCGTCAGGACGGCATAGGATGGTCCAACTGCCTGACAAGGTCAAGGGTAATGTAGCAGAAACTGGCCGCGCGTAGAGTTAGTATCGGCGCCGCTGCGTGTCCGTCGTGGTCGCTTACACCGGATTATTAATATCGATGAAACGGTGGCGCAGCCCGAATGTCCCGGCAAGGTGTTCCCCCAGTGCCTGCACACCGAAGCGTTCAGTCGCGTGATGGCCCGCCGCGAAATAATGAATACCGCATTCACGTACGATATGCACCGTCTGCTCCGATATCTCGCCGCTGATGAAGGCGTCGAGCCCCTGTGCTACCGCCGCCTCGATATACGACTGTGCGGCGCCCGTGCACCAACCCACGCTACGGATGGATTTGCCGGCAGCGGGGATATGCAACGGCGCCCTTCCCAGGCACTGTTCGATATGCTGCGCCAGTGATTCCCCGCTCGTGACCTGCTCCAGCGAACCGAAGTGCCCGAGCTGCAGACCATCCTCCTCACCGAAGGTGCCGGTTGATTGCAGGCCCAGCACCCGTCCGAGTTGCGCGTTGTTGCCCAACTCGGCATGGGCATCCAGCGGCAAGTGGTATGCCAGCAGACTGATGTCCGAACCCAGCAGGCGCTGCAGCCGCTGGCGCTTCATCCCGGTGATGCAGGCATCTTCACCTTTCCAGAAATAGCCGTGGTGGACCAGTATGGCGTCGGCACCGGCATCGATTGCCGCACCGATCAACTCCATGCTGGCAGTGACACCGCTGACCAGCATCTGCACCTCGGGCCGGCCTTCCACCTGCAGGCCGTTGGGACAGTAGTCCTGGAAGCGCCCGATATCAAGCAGCCGGTTGGTATGCTGCATCAGTTCCCGCAGGGTTATCATGCATGCAATTCCTGTATGTGTGCTATTTTAGGCATTCGTCATTAAGCGGTTGATTACCTGACAGGGTATCCCAGTCATGGCATTTCGCAAATTTATTTCATTCCTCCTGCAGACCATTACCATCGGGCTGGCGCTGGCCTTTTTCTATATCCTGGTGATGCAGCCTGAACTGCTGCGCAACCGCTCCAGCGTGGTCGAGGTCAGGGAAACCACAGCGCCAGCTGCAGTTCAGTCCGTCCCAGCGGATACCCGTGCCGGGAGCGGCCCGGTATCCTATGCCGATGCCGTCGACAAGGCCGCGCCAGCCGTGGTCAACATCCATACCGCCAAGGTCATAACCCGCCGCGTCCATCCCCTGCTCGAGGACCCGATCTTCAAGCACTTTTTCGGGGACCGCTTCAGCAACGCTCACAAAGAGATCCAGACCAGTCTGGGGTCCGGTGTCATGATCAGCACCCAGGGTTACGTGCTGACCAATAATCACGTAATCGATGGCGCGGACGAGATCCAGATCCTGCTCGCCGATGGTCGCAGTGCGCGCGCCATGGTGGTAGGCGTTGACACCGAAACAGACCTTGCCGTGCTGCGTATCTCGCTGGACAGGCTCCCATCCGTGGTGATCGGCAACTCCAACAACCTGCGGGTCGGTGATGTCTCGCTG
>JAOTTU010000241.1 GCA_029864225.1 Gammaproteobacteria bacterium
GAGTGACGGGCCTGCCTGATAGCGTCGGCACCCGGTACCCGCCACTGACGGCCTGGTTTGCACCCTCGCCAGCCAATACCGGTTTTCTTGCGCCGCTGTTTTTATTGATAAATTGATTTTTCCCAGGGGGATGGCTAAGCTACGCGGCTGGTCTTAAAGGGAGGTCGGTATGCGTCAGCCGCTGGTTGCCGGTAACTGGAAAATGAATGGATCGCTCGACAGCATCAAATCGCTGGTCGAGGGCATCAAGGCCGGTCTGGATTCCGTCACTACAGCCGAAATGGTGGTGTGCCCGCCCTATGTCTATATTCCCCAGGTGGCTGCCATGCTGGAAGGCACTGCCATTGCGCTGGGCGCCCAGGATGTGAATGACCGCGAGTCCGGTGCGCACACCGGCGAGATCGCCCCGGGCATGTTGACCGATGTCGGTTGCAAGTACGCCATTGTGGGTCACTCCGAGCGCCGCAGCATTTATGCTGAAAGCGACGAATTCACGGCGCGCAAGTTTGCCGCCGCCCGCCAGGCCGGCCTGGTGCCGATTCTGTGTGTGGGCGAGTTGCTGGAGGAACGCGAGCAGGGCATCACCGAGCAGGTGGTCTCCCGCCAGCTGGATGCCATTATCGATCTCGAGGGGGTGGGTGCGCTGGCCGATGCCGTGATCGCCTACGAGCCGGTCTGGGCCATCGGTACCGGCAAGACCGCGACCCCGGACCAGGCGCAGGAGGTGCATGCCTTTATCCGCAGCATGGTCGCCAGGGAGGATGCCGCGGTCGCCGAACAGGTGCAGATCCTTTACGGCGGCAGCGTGAAGGGCAGCAATGCCGCCGAGTTGCTCGCCATGGCGGACATCGATGGCGGCCTGATCGGCGGCGCCTCGCTGGACGCGAATGAATTTCTCTCCATCGGCCGGGCAGGCAATGCCTGATACCGATTTGTATACGAAGCAGAATTGACGGTCATATTCTATGTTTAATTTCTTATTGGTTGTGCAGATCCTGGTATCTATCTCCATCATCAGCCTGGTGATGCTGCAGCAGGGCAAGGGTGCCGATATGGGCGCGGCCTTCGGCAGCGGGGCATCGGGCACCATATTCGGTTCCCAGGGTTCGAGCAGTTTTTTTACCCGTGCCACCGGCGTACTGGCCGCAATCTTCTTTATCAACTGCCTGTTGATCGCCTCTCCCCTGGTTCGCGACAGCGGTAAGACCAGTGAAAGCCTGGCCGACCAGATAGAGCAGCAGGCGGCAGATATCCGCAAGGCGGTCGAGCAGGAGGGGGTTGCCGGGACCCTCGAGAAGCTGCAGACGGAAACTGCGGACTTGCCGACGGACCTTCCGGTAGCGACCGAAGCGCCTGTTGCGGCCGACGTGCCGGCCGGGGCGCAGGATTTGCCAGAGTAGCAAGCGCCCTCGCAAACGAGTTGATTGCAAGCCGATGTGGTGGAATTGGTAGACACGCTGTCTTGAGGGGGCAGTGGCGCAAGCCGTGCCGGTTCGACTCCGGCCATCGGCACCACACGTACCTTGCAGGCGTCCTGGCTGCGCAGCAGGTGTCGCTCCCGGGCAGTTAGCGGGTGTGCTGTTGCGCTGTTTCAAGGGCTGCCATGCTGATTTTTTATGCCCCTAAAGAATGATATAATCAATTGAAATATAAAATAATTATGCATTCCCGCGAACTTGACACTGGGTGTCTCACTGGCCTAGACTTCACAGGCTTTTTTCCCTGGGCTTGAATAAGACTTAATCATCTGAACTGCACCGGGTTCCTGCAGCCAGAGGTGCACGAGGCCGCTGTCACATGCTGGAAAATTACCTGCCAATCCTTATTTTCATAGCAATCGGAATCGCCATCGGCGTGCTCCCGATTCTGGCAGGCTTCCTGCTCGCACCCCACAAGCCGGACAGCGAAAAACTATCTCCCTACGAATGCGGTTTCGAGGCCTTCGAGGACAGCCGCATGCGCTTCGATGTGCGCTACTACCTGGTGGCTATCCTGTTCATTATCTTCGATCTGGAAATCGCCTTCCTGTTTCCCTGGGCCGTGGTGCTGGATTCCATCGGCATGTTCGGCTTCGTCTCCATGATGGTGTTTCTCGGGATCCTGGTGATCGGTTTCATCTATGAGTGGAAGAAGGGTGCGCTCGAATGGGAATAGAGGGC
>JAOTTU010000242.1 GCA_029864225.1 Gammaproteobacteria bacterium
CCTCGCTCCCATCCTGTTGCTCACGCTACTTTCGACATCAGTCGTGCTGTTCTTTTTTGACGGTTTCAGGCCGGGGGACTGGCGCTACTGGTTTTTTGCGATCAGCGGCATCATCGGTGCCTCGGCACTGGCCGCCCAGCTGGTGAACCTGCTGGTCACGCTCGTGCTGCCGCCACGCGCCTTGCCACGCCTGGATTTTTCGAGCGGCATTCCAGCGGTTCATCGCACCATGGTGGTTGTCCCCACCTTGCTGAGCAGGCCGCAGGAAGTCGATGATCTTCTCGAAGCTCTGGAGATTCGCTATCTCGGTAATCGCGATGCGAATCTGTTCTTTGCCTTGCTGACGGATTTCCGTGACGCGCCAGAACGCACGCAGCCGGGCGATGCTGCAATGCTCGCCTACGCGCGCGGTGCTGTCGAGGCGCTCAACGAGTCCTATCGCGAGGACCGCCGCTGCATCTTCTATATGTTACATCGTCCCCGGGTGTGGAATCCGGTCGAGCGGGTGTGGATGGGGTACGAGCGCAAGCGCGGCAAACTGGAGCAGTTCAATGCCTTGCTGCGCGGGGAAGGGCAGACTGCATTCTCGGAGATTGTCGGTGATACATCCATCCTTACTTCGATCAAATACGTCATCACGCTGGATACCGACACGCAACTTCCCCGCGATGCGGCACGCACACTGATTGCCAACATCGCGCACCCTCTCAACCGGCCGGTATACGACGCCGAAAAGAGACGCATCGTCGAGGGCTACGCGATCCTGCAGCCGCGCGTTTCGATCAGCATGACCAGTGCAGGACAGTCACGCTTTGCAAAACTGTTTGCAGGTGAGTCAGGCATCGATCCCTACACACGCGAGGTATCGGATGTCTACCAGGATATATTCGGTGAGGGATCGTTCATCGGCAAGGGCATCTACGATGTAGACGCCTTTCGACAGGCCGTCGATGGACGCTTTCCGGAGAATCTTATTCTCAGTCATGACTTGCTGGAAAGCGGGTATGCGCGTTCTGCACTGGTGACCGATGTCGATCTCATTGAAGAACACCCGTCCAGTTACGCTGTGGAAGCCAGCCGGAGACACCGCTGGATACGCGGCGATTGGCAGCTTGCCGGCTGGTTGCTGCCGCGCGTGCCCGGGCCGCCCGGCACAAGTGGATTGCAGACGAAGCGGCAACCGAACCCGCTCAGCGCCCTGTCGATGTGGAAAATACTCGACAATCTGCGTCGCAGCCTCATATCGCCGGCGCTGCTTGTCTTGCTGTGCGGTGGCTGGCTGTTTGGTCCTGGACCGATCTGGTTCTGGACCCTGTTAGTAGCAAGCATTGTGTTCCTGCCCATGACGCTGTCCACCGTGATCGAGCTCTTCCGCAAGCCGGAAGATCGTGACTGGCTGCTGCACCTGATCCTGACAGGTAAATCCGCGGGACGTCCGTTCACACTCGCTTTGCTGACACTGGTGATGTTGCCCTACGACGCCCTGATTTGCCTGGATGCGATCCTGTGCTCGGGTATGCGCATGCTGTTCACGCGACGCGGATTATTGCTTTGGCAACTGCGATCCTATGCCGGTCGCAATGCGCGCCGTACCTTGACCGATTTCTTCCGCGAGATGTGGATTGCACCTGTTGTGACGCTGGCGCTTGCTGTTACGCTGTGGCAGATACGCTTGGCGGAGTGGCTCTTCTGGACGCCCATCCTGCTGCTCTGGCTGGCGTCGCCCCTCGTTGCATGGTGGATCAGCAGGCCGCTGCTGTCGCGCGTTCCGTATCTGAGTCTTGATCAACGGGTGTTCCTGCGGGTCTCGGCACGGCGAACGTGGCGCTATTTCGCACAGTTTGTCAGTCCACAGGACAACTGGTTGCCGCCCGACAACTTCCAGGAATATCCGGTTGCGATCATTGCCTCACGGACCTCGCCAACGAACATCGGCATGGCGCTGCTGGCAAACCTGGCGGCGTACGATTTTGGTTACATTTGCGCCGGTGAATTCCTGTCCCTTACCGGGAACACGCTGGCCACGCTGGAAAAGCTGGAGCGGTACCGCGGCCATTATTATAACTGGTACGACACCCGCACGCTGCAACCGCTGCGCCCGCAATACGTATCTTCGGTGGACAGTGGCAACCTGGCCGGCAGCCTGCTCACCCTG
>JAOTTU010000243.1 GCA_029864225.1 Gammaproteobacteria bacterium
GCATATCTGCCGAATATGCGTCAGGATTGGGACATCCATAACAATGATGTGCCATATTAATAATATTGTGAGACGGCGCACGCAAAGGTGCGCCGAACTATATAAAAGTAACTCTCATCAAGTAACGAATTCAATTATTCTCTCCCGGCTTATCTGTGAGGTGAAGGCTATGAAAATAAGAACAGGTTTCCTTGTGATATCCATGATTGCCCTGTCGGGCCTGGCGTTGATGCTGACCGCGTGTGGCGGCGGCGGGTCTTCCACCGGCACGCTGAATTTGTCACTGACCGATGCCCCGATCGATGAGGCGGATGAAGTTGTGGTGCATTTTGTCGGTGTTGAACTGCAGCCGGCCGGGGGCGAACGCATTATGTTCGACTTCACTGCGTCCGGTGAAATGTGCGATGGTGACCCGATACCCTGCATGATCGACCTGACGAATTATACCGATGGTGACAGGGTGCTGCTGCTCGATGGAGTGACGGTGCCGGCAGGTCAATATTCCTGGATGCGCCTGATTCTGGCGGAGGACCCCGGCCACATTATGATTAATGGTGAGCAGTCGCCCCTGCAGATTCCCAGCGGTGCCCAAACCGGACTGAAGCTGCACAGTGGTTTTGTCGTGGCGGCGGGCAGTGTGACTGATTACACCGTTGATTTCGACCTGCGCAAGTCGGTGCACCTGCCTTCCTGCGATGGCTGCGACTACAAGCTGCGTCCCACGCTGCGCCTGATCGACAACCTGGAAGTGGGCACGCTGACCGGTACGGTTGATCCGGCGCTGATCATAGCGGAATGCAGTGGTGCTGTGTATGTCTTCGACGGGACAGTCACCGTGCCAGATGACGAGGACGGGGAAGGTGTGGGTGGTCCCGATCCGATCGCCACGGCGCTGGTCCCGAATGACGGTGTCTACGGGTATACCGTGGGTTTTCTGGTGGAAGGGAACTACCTCGTGACGTTTACCTGTGATGCCCTGCTGGACACCGAGGCTGACGAAGACATCAACTTTGTCGGGACCGACAGCGTGTCTATTGTCGCGGGCGAAACAACGGAACATGACATCGTGCCAGCGGCGCCGGTGCTACCGGTACTCGATCCTGTCTAGGAAGCCCTGCTGCCAGCAGCCAGCAACAACCCCAGCAGGGTTTTGGCATCAATAACAGAGTCAGTACCACTGCTGTCCCATTTAATTCCTTCTCCCCTTGAAGGGGAGAAGGTTAGGATGAGGGGCAACCCTCTCCCTCGCCCTTTTATGCCCACTGAGGTACTCCCATTCATGGGAGAGGGGATCTTTATCCAAAAGTCAGAGATCATAGATGGCTTGCTGCCAGCAGCAGCCCCAGCATGGTCTTGGCATCATGGAGGGTGCCGTCGTGGACCTGCTGCACGGCGGTATCGAAATCCAGCCAGTGAATCTCGATCAGTTCGTGTGCGTGGTGTTCCACGGACACTGACTTCAGGTGGTGCGCGAGGTAGAGGTGGATCACCTCATCACAGAAACCGGGCGTGGTCAGGCACTGCCCCAGTTTCTGCCAGTCTGCCGCCTGCAGGCCGGCCTCTTCGGCCAGTTCGCGCTGCGCCGTCGTCTGCGGTGTCTCGCCGGGGTCGATCTTGCCGGCGGGCAGCTCCCACAGCCAGCCGCCGGCGGCATGCCGGTACTGGCGCAGCAGGCAGACCCTGTTAGCATCATCCAGTGCCACAACGGCCGCTCCGCCGGGATGACGCACCACCTCCAGTTCCAGTGGCTCCCCGTTGGGCAGGCTCAGCGACTCGATGCCGAGCCTGACGACCTCGCCCTCGTAGATTGACCGGATGTTATGGGACAATGCGTTCTCCTTGTATGCGACACTGTTTGCGATCTCTCTTAATCATACGGCAGCAGACAGTGCGGGGACCGGATTGCTGGTGGATAGATGAAGCCGTTCTTTGAACAACAGCCCCTGCGCTTCGAGTGTACCCGTTGCGGGCGCTGCTGCGTGGCCGGGGGCGACTATTACGTCTTTATGAACACTGCAGAGGCCGAGGCGATACGCTCCTATTTGCAGTTGTCACACCAATGGTTCCAGCGCCGCTACCTGGAGCGCCTCGAGGAGGGCGAGTTGGTGGCCACCTCCGGGTCCGGCGGTCGCTGCGTGTTTCTTG
>JAOTTU010000244.1 GCA_029864225.1 Gammaproteobacteria bacterium
TCAGCTGGCAAAGTGTCTGATCCGCAGCTATCCGCTTTCCGGCGGCGTGATTCTGCGTGCAAGCTCGCGGACGAGATCATCCAGCGGCTGATCCTGGTTTACCAGGATGGCGACCTGCTCATCCCGCTCATCCGGCCGCAACGGCTCCTGTGATCCGAGCTGCGCCTCAAGCACCGCCAGCCCGGCCTCGGAGGGGCCCTCTCCTGACCGCTGGCGCACGCGGATGCGGCTGCGCAACGTGTCGGTGTCGACCTCGAAATGCAGCAATACGAAGGGCACACCCAGTTCCTCGGCCAGTTGCCGGAAGCGCTCGCGTTGCGCCTGTTTCATGAAGGCCGCATCCACAATCACCGGGTAGCCCGCGTTGATGATGTGGCCCGCCACATCGGCCAGGCGTTCATAGGTGCGCATCCCGGCCTCAGCCGTATAAATCCCGGAATCGACACCCGATCCGGTACTCGCCTGCGCATGGTAACCATACAGGCGCTTGCGCTCCACGTCCGAGCGAACCTGGAGGGCACCCAGCCGCTCCACCAGCTGCGAGGCATACCAGGACTTGCCGGATCCGGAGACGCCGTGGGTGATAATCAGCGCCGGGCTCCTCGACCGCGCATACTGGCAGGCCAGCGCCATGTAAGAGGCATATTCCTCCCGTGCCCTCTGGTTTGCATCCACAGCATCAGCGACAGCAGCCAGCCTCAATATCGCCACCTTGGCGCGCACCAGCGCGCGGTAGACCAGGTAGTAACGCAACAGGCCGACAGCATCGTAGTCCCCGCTGTGCTGCAGGTAGCCGTTCAGGAAGCGGTAGGCCAACCCGGGGTGCCCGCGATCCTCCAGGTCCATCATCAGGAACGCGGCTTCGCTGATAACATCGATCCAGCGCAGCCGGGGGTTGAACTCGATGCAGTCAAACGGCGTGATGCACCCGTCAATCAGTGCCAGGTTGCCCAGGTGCAGGTCGCCGTGGCATTCGCGCACAAAACCGTTATCCCTGCGGTCCTGGATCAGCGATCGCCTGTTGCTGAACTCCTGACCGCACCAGTCTTCCAGACCGTCCAGTTGCGCCAGCTGCCCTGCCTCATCCAGCGCCGGGCGGATATGTTCGAAGTTCTCCGTCACCCAGTGGTGAATGTCATCCGGCCGGCCGTAATCGGTATCCCTGTCCGCCACCTCGCAGCGGGCATGCAGACCGGCAACCAACTCAACAATCTCATCGATTTGGGCCGCTGCAAGCCCGTGGCGGGCCACAATAGTGCTGAGCAGGCCCTGCTGCGGGAACTGGCGCATCCTGACGGCATACTCGATCGGCTCGCCCGGCCCGTACAGTTCAGGCCGCTCTGCCGTCCCGCAGATGCCGACTACATCCAGGTACAGCGCCGGGGCGAAACGCCGGTTCAGCCGCAGCTCCTCCCGGCAGTAGTAGTGGCGTTTTTCAAGCGTGGAGAAATCCAGGAAACCGAAATCGACCGCCTTCTTGATCTTGTAGGCGAAATCGCCGGTGAGAATGACCCAGGAGATATGGGTCTCAAGCACGCTGATGGTCCCTACCGGATGGTCGAATACATCCGGATTTTGCAGCGCAGTGATCAGGGTCTCTTGCATGGCGGTTTCACGCGGCCCCACCGCTACCGGGTGAAGCACAGAGTATATCCACCTGCCCACCATACACAGCCGGCAGCATGAAAGTACAGGCCGTCAATAGCCGGTCTGGATCGAAATCCAAAAACACATTAGTCTTCTATACTCTAATAATAGATTGTCCGCCCGAACGCCGGATAACCGGTAGCACCCCGAATTCGAGGAGAGATGCCCATGAACGCCGGAGAGCTGTGTAATCGTGACGTTGTCACGGCCACGCGGGAAACGACCATCCTGGACGCCGCCAGGCTGATGCGTGACCACCATGTCGGTTGCCTGGTCGTCATTGAGACAAAGGAAGACCGCATCGAAGCGGTCGGCATGCTGACCGATCGCGACATCGTGGTTGAGGTCATCGCCGAAGGCGTTGATATCGACCAGGTGAGCGTTGGTGACGTAATGACCTATGCCGTACTCAAGATAACGGAGGACGAGAGTGTGTACGACACGGCGCAGCGCATGCGCGCCCGCGGGGTCCGGCGT
>JAOTTU010000084.1 GCA_029864225.1 Gammaproteobacteria bacterium
CCGGGCACAACGAGGTGGTGCTAGTCGTCTTCGATCCTGAGGTAATCCGCTACGAGGATCTGCTGGCAGTCTTCTGGGAGGCGCATGACCCGACCCAGGGCATGCGCCAGGGCAATGACAGGGGCACCCAGTACCGTTCCGGTATCTATACCCTCGGTGAGGCACAGGCCGCCGCGGCGCAGGCATCGAAGGCGCGCTACCAGGAACGACTGGCCAGTCACGGATTCGGCCCCATCGCCACCGAGATCCTCGAGTCCCCGGAGTTCTACTACGCTGAGGACTACCACCAGCAGTACCTGGCCAAGAACCCGGCCGGGTATTGCGGCCTGGGCGGCACCGGGGTGAGCTGCACCTAGGTTTAGCCCCCTTTTATCCGCACGCCTTGAATTTTTCGGCAGCTGCACCCATCTTCAGGGTAGGAGTGATTTTTTCGAGGAGTAAGCCATGATTGCAGGCGTTGTCCTTATTATTGCCGGGATCCTGCTGCTGATCTTTCCACCGCTGCTGTCGATTATCGTGGCCGCGTTCCTGATCCTTGCCGGGGCCATGGCGTTGTCGGTGGCGCATTACAACCGCAAGTTCCAGCGGCACTACGACAATCCGACGGTGGAATTCTTTTTCCGCTACTAGCCTGCAGGCTAGTCGACGAAGGGTCCGTGCTGGTTGATCGGTTGGTGGTGGGGTGTGCCGCTGCAGAGCATGAAATGACTGTCGCGGGTGGCATGAAAGGCATGTGCCTGGCCGGGCTCCAGAAAGCAGGCGCTGCCGGCCGGTATCTGCGTTGCATCAAGGGCGAGTTCCCCTCCGACGAGATAAAGAAATCCCTTGTGTGTCGCTGGCATCTCAAAGCTGTAGTCTGCGCCCTGTTCGAGCCGGACTTCCTGGTAGATGACCCCGGTGTGCAGCCGTAGCGGTGAGCCGTTGCCGACAATCTGTCTGACGCGGCCGCCGTCGAAGTCCACCTGGGGGATGTCAGCGGTGATGACCTCCTGGTAGTCAGGGTCGATGGACTTGAGACGTTGCGGCAGGTTGATCCAGAGCTGGATGCCGTGACTTTCCTCATCATTGCCCGGCATCTCCGAGTGTACGATCCCCTTGCCGGCGGTAAACCGTTGCGCACCGCCTGCGGTCACTGTTGAACGGTTGCCGAGATTGTCTTCATGGCTGATTGCGCCCTCGAACAGATAGGTGATCGCCTCGAAGCCGCGATGCGGATGTGAGGGGAATCCGGCCCCGGGCCTGATCCTGAAATTGTCCCAGAGCACGAAGGGGTCATAATTCATCAGGCGGCCGGGAACCGGGAACAGGCGGTTGACCTCGGCGCCGTCCCCCTCCTGCGTGTGTACCGATGGATAGATGATGTGCCCCATGGTTACTCGCGGGTCCCCCAGAGTTCTTCCAGGCGTTTGTCGCGCCCGCAGCCATGGCGGTAGAACTTGTAGCGCAGTGGATTCTTTTGATAGTAGTCCTGATGGTATTCCTCGGCGGGATAAAACGTACTGGCCGCCGAAATCCCTGTCACCACCGGTGCCGTGAACGGTTTCAACTCATCCAGCGCCTGCTTTGATGCCAGTGCCTGCTGCTGCTGGGTGGCGTCCTGGTAGAAGATCTCGCTGCGGTACTGATCGCCCCTATCGCAGAATTGCCCGCTGGCCGTGGTGGGATCGATGTTGTGCCAGAACGTATCCAGCAGTTCCGCGTAGCTGACCTTGTCCGGGTCATAGACAATCTGCACGGCCTCGGCATGTCCGGTGCCACCCCGCGAGACCTCCTTGTAGGTCGGGTTGTCCTTGTGTCCACCGGTATAACCCGAGGTCGTCGAGATCACGCCCTCGAGTTTGTCGAAGGGCGGCTCCATGCACCAGAAGCAACCCCCGGCAAAGGTCGCGATGGCCTGACCCGGGACTGCGGCTGGCGGTTCAGCTGCCAGGGCGCCTGACAGCAGGGGAATCAATAGTGCGAAAAGCCGGCCTGCCCTGTGGATTATCTGCATTGCTCGGTCCTGTGAAAACGGGTGTCAGGGATATGGACAATAGCCTGAGGCAATTGTTTCATTATGTGATTATGATATATGGGGGATTCACGCACGCACGCATGATGGATACCCGATGCCGCAATCAATAATCCCGCCGACCGGAGGTGAACCGTGAAGGCCGTACAGATGACAGCCGTTGGCAACCCGGAGGTCCTGGTACTGGCCGATATGGATGAGCCCGCGATCAGCACCCCAACCCAGCTCAAGGTGCAGCTGAAGGCGGCCGGTGTGAACCCGGTCGATACCAAGCTGCGCAGCCGCGGGGTGTTCTATCCTGATGCCTTGCCCGCGGTGCTTGGCTGTGACGGGGCCGGTGTTGTCACCGGGGTGGGCGCGGCGGTTACCCGGTTCCGCCCGGGTGATGCCGTGTGGTTCTGCAACGGCGGTCTGGGCGGCGCGCAGGGCAACTACGCCGAGTACACCGTGATCGAGGAAGCAGTCGCGCGGCCCAAACCCGCAGGCCTGGATTTTGTCGCGGCCGCGGCCATGCCGCTGGTCCTGATCACGGCCTGGGAGGCCCTGTTCGACCGGGCCCGGCTGCAGGCAGGCCAGTCGGTCCTGATTCACGCGGGGGGCGGTGGCGTAGGCCACGTGGCTATCCAGCTGGCAAAACACCGCGGCGCACGCGTGCTGACCACGGTCGGTTCCGCTGAAAACGCACAATTCGTGGCCGCCCTCGGGGCCGATGAAGCGATCCTTTACCCCGAGCAGGATTTTGTCGCCGCGGTTGCCGGGCTGACCGGCGGACGGGGTGTGGACGTGGCGCTGGATAGCGTCGGCGGGGAGATCTTCCGCAACAGTGTCCGGGCGGTAGCGCATTACGGCGACCTGGTGACCCTGCTGGACCCGGGTCCCGGAGTCGAGTGGAAGGAGGCGCGCAACCGCAACCTGCGTATCGGATTTGAATTGATGCTGACACCCATGCTCGCCGACCTGCCGGAGGCACGCGCCCGGCAAGGTGAGATCCTGGATGCCTGTGCGGCACTGTTTGCTAGCGGGCACCTGCGGGCCCATGTGAGCCAGACCTTGCCGCTGGCACCGGCGGCCGAGGCGCACCGGCGGCTCGAGCAAGGTCACATGCAGGGCAAGCTCGTCCTGATCATCAACGATTGATACGCAGGTCCACTGATCTTGTTCATGTTTCGTTCACAGATCGGGCTGCTGCTGGGGCCGGCACTGTTTCTGCTGGTCATGCTGCTGCCGGTGCCGGATGGCATGTCCCCCGAAGGCATGCACGTGGCCGCGGTTACCGTACTCATGGCCGTGTGGTGGATCTCCGAGGCCATCCCGATACCGGCCACGGCGTTGCTGCCGATTGCGCTGTTTCCCCTGCTGGGCGTCATGAGCGGCAGCGAGGTCACACGTTCCTACGCCCACCACCTCGTATACCTGTTTCTCGGCGGTTTCCTGATCGCGGTGACCATGGAGAAGTGGAACCTGCATCACCGCATAGCGTTGCACACAATCCGTATCGTCGGTGTCACACCGCAGCGGATCGTGCTGGGCTTCATGCTGGCGACCGCCTTCCTGTCCATGTGGATCAGCAATACCGCCGCGACCATGATGATGGTCACCATCGGGGTGGCGGTGTTGCGCGAGATATCCAGCGAAATCGAGCAGGGACCGGGGGCCATCAATACGCAGCCGGGTGAACTGCGGTTCGGTACCGCAATGATGCTGGGAATCGGTTATGCCGCGTCGATCGGCGGTATCGCAACACTGATAGGCTCACCACCGAACGCCATACTGGCCGGTGTGGTGGAGAAGACCTATGGCTATAGCCTCAGTTTTCTTGAATGGATGAGTTTCGGTCTGCCCTTGTCGATAGTTATGCTGCTGCTGACATGGCTGTATCTCACCCGAATCGTCTTCCGCAGCGAGGTTCATCATCTGCCGGGCGGGAGGGCCTTCATAACGCAGCAAATCCGGTCACTGGGTCCCATGTCGAGGCAGGAGAAATACGTTGCCGCGGTATTCTCCATGGTGGCCGTGTTGTGGGTGCTGCGCGGGCTGCTGAATCCCGAGTCACTGAAGATGGTCAAGGACTCCACTATCGCGATCTGTGGCGCGCTGCTGTTATTTGTGATCCCCGTTAATTTGAGGAAAAGAGAGTTCCTGCTGGACTGGAAGACCGCGGTCACCATTCCCTGGGACATCATCATCCTGTTTGGCGGCGGTTTTGCCCTGGCGCAGGGTTTCAGTGACAGCGGACTCACTCACTGGCTGGCGCAGCAGCTGGCAGTGCTGCAGGGTGTCAACATGGTATTGATCATTACCGCCGTCGTGCTACTGGTGATCTTTCTGACCGAGGTGACGTCCAACACGGCAACGGCATCGCTGTTGCTGCCGGTGATGGGGGCCCTAGCTGCCGCGATCGGGGTGCATCCCTTCGGCCTGATGGCGGCTACCGTTGTTGCCGCCTCATTCGCCTTCATGCTGCCGGTGGCCACGCCGCCGAATGCGATCGTGTTCAGCAGCCGCTATGTCACTATTCCGCAGATGGTGAAGGCGGGCTTGTGGCTGAATCTGCTGGGTGCGCTGGTGATTACGCTGTTTGTCTACTTCGTGCTGCCGCGGGTGTGGGGTATCGACCTGGCAAGCCCGCATTTCTCACCGGGCGGCGGTTAAGTCATATAAAGCACTGACGTAAAGTACATAGTGAAGATCAGGAATAAGAGGGTGTGTCTCCTGTATTGCCTATCCCGTCCCTGGCTGGTTCTCGCGCGCCCGGTCTTGCGCTTCACTCAAGCGGTAGCTACGGCTACCACTTTCGCTCCAGCACGGCGTCCGGACACACGAGTCCTGCGCCAGCATCCGGGATCCCGGTGAGAAATGCGGGCTAGCCCTGGCAGTCTTATTCCTTGATCCTGGCCAGGACATGTACCTGAAAGGAGATCTGTTCCAGGAACGCCTGGGTGTCACGTGCGCCTGCCGCGATGTTCATGCGCACCCGGTTGGTCTCATCGTCCAGCTCGGCCGCGGCACCGAAGATCTGCCAGCCCGCAAAGCTGGCGACACCGTCCGTGCGGTTGCCGGCCAGTGCGGCGGTCGCGGTGATCTTGACTATTGATTCATCTGTAGTGTCGTAGGTCCTGCCGATATCAAAACAGATAACCTCCAGTGACCAGCGCGGGTGCGGCATGCCCCCGCAGAGTTCGACTTCCGCCATGCCGGAGTAGATAAACAGCCGGTTGGCGCCGTCGGGTCCATTGACGCAGACCTCCATGTCCTGCATGTCTGTCAGGCGTCTGGGTTCGATGACATTCGAATAAGGCATAAGGTTTCTCCAAGATTTTTTAGTTCTCGATTCTTGAGCTGACTGCTGATACCGCCCCTGGTATTGTGACTTTTTCCATTCCATATTGGACGCTAATTGGGGCCCGATGGCAAGCAGGCACGACGCTTCCGGTGCCGGCAAACAGGAGTGGCAGGCTGCGCATGTAACTGGTTTACAGGTTAATTTGAGTCGGGCTGGGTGTCGCCCGGGGGGGTGGGCAACGGGAAGGGCGTGATCTTGCCGCCGTCACCACCGACGGCGGTGATCTTGTTGGCGCCTTCGCGTTCAACCTCGTCGATACGGATGACGGCTTGCAGGGGTATGTAGGTCCGTTTCACTCCGGCGAACTCCGATTTCAGGCGCTCTTCCGAGGGGTCAACCAGTACCGAGGAGCGTTCGCCGAAAATGATGCCCTCGACTTCGACAAAGGCGTACATATTGCTCTGGTGAACTTCGCGGGCATGGAGCTCGTAGATATCACCCCGGTTGTGGAATGCAATTCTGTAGATCTTGTCTTCTTTCATGGCTGGCGGGATTCGCTGTCACGCTGAGGGGTGCGGGATCGCAGCGGCAGTAGAGCCGCTGTCGACAGGGCTAGGTTTCCACCAGCTGGTCCAATTTGCCATCCATGTGCAGTTCAGTGAGTTCGACGAAGCCGCCGATGCATTGTCCGTCAATGATGATCTGCGGCACGGTGCGGGCCCCGCGAGTCGCCCTGGCGAACTCCTTGAGCGCATTTGGCTCCCGGTCTATACGCACCTCCTCATAGGGGATGTTCAGGCGGCTGAGCAATCGCTTGGCCTTTACGCAAAACGGACATGTGGGCGTGCTGTACATTTTCACTCTAGCCATTTGTGGTTCTCTGAATTTTCTGTGCTGTTGATGCCAGCTATTATATCGACATAAAAAACAGAAGAATATGCCACAGTTTACCGGTATCCAGCTGTTCGAGCGGCAAACTGGAACGGGACTATGCAGCGCAGTGCGCCGGCCCTGACGGGCTAATCATCCTTTGCCGGGGTGAAGCGGATGACTTTTTTTTGTGGCGACAGATTAATTTCATCGATTACCGTGCCGGGTCGTGACTCCAGCATCTCGCGCACGGCCCGGGCTACATCGCCAGGCAGAATGTAATTGTACTCCTCTTCGCCCGGTGCGAAGTCCAGTGCATCGAAGAATTCAGTCTTGACCATGCCGGGGTTGATGATGCCGATACGCACGCCGCTACTGGCGCATTCCTGCCGCAGCGACTGCGCCAGGCCACGCAGACCGAATTTCGCGGCCGAGTAGACCGCCCCGCGCTTGCCGCCACTGCGGGCGGCCTCCGAACCCATCAGGACGATATCCCCCGAGCCGCGCCGTTTCATGGCGGGCAGTACAGCGCGTACCACGTAGATTTGTCCGGTGAGGTTCAAATCGATCAGCCTGCCGATTTGCCGGTAGGAGAATTCCTCCAGGGAGCCGAAGTGCCCGCTACCAGCACAACACACCACAGCGTCGACAGGGCCGTGATCGGCGCTGATCTGTTCCAGCCGGGCGGGGAGTTTGTCGAGTTCCGACAGGTCGACTGAAACCGCTGTGAAGCCGCCAGCATCACACTCGAACTTGCTGAAGTCCCGGGCCAGGCCGATTACCCGGTATTCGTGTTCCAGCAGCAGCAGGGCCGTGGCGCGCCCGATCCCTGAGCTTGCCCCGGTCACCATGATTGTGCGCCGGTTATTCACGATTCATGCGGCTACCTGGCAGGGGAACAGCAGTGCTTCGGGGACATGCTTCAACAGCTCTTCGGTGCAGAAGCCGGTGAGCTCGTTCTCCAGCCCGGCACGGTAGGAGACCATGCCCTGGGTGTCCGCCAGCGGTCCTGCATACAGGGGTTCATCGGGATAGAGTTGCACAATGGTCTTGTAGAACGTGCGCGGCAGGCGGAACGGTCCCAGGCTGACCGAATGCAGCCGCGCTGCATCGAGCCGGGAAAAGGTCTGCTGGAAAAGCCGGCGGTACTGCTCCCGGTAGCCCTCCACGTAAATGAGCGGGTCGAAGCGCAAACCCAGGGACCAACCGGCCTCCTGCAGCTGCGCCATGGCATCCAGTCGGCGGTCAATGGCGGGGACCTTGTGTTCCAGTGCCTGGTAGATCTCCTCAGGCGTAAAGCTGAAGGCGATGACCGCATTGGCGAGCGGTTCGCGCTTGAGCAGACCACGAACCTGGGTGCTCTTGCTGCGTAATTCGATACAGGCATCCGGACGCTTTTCGAAAAACGGCAGAAAGTGTGCGGCGAAACCCGAAACCGGTTCGAGCGCAAGACTGTCGCAGTCGTAACCTGAGAAGAACCAGGCAGGCGCGTTGCTGTTTTCTGCGAGGATGCAGTCCATGTCGGACTCAAAGTCCTCGTAGTTCACGAACAGGACGTAATGGGCCGACCGGTACATGCCCTGGAGGAAACAGTAGCGGCAGTCATACAGGCAGTTCAGCATATGCGAGAAATAGTAATTCCGGCTGCCGCCGATGCCATATCCATCAGGGGTCGGCAGTACCCTGCGCTTGTGTTTCCTTGCGAGGATCAGTGCCGGCCGTGGTTTCTGCAGGCGGAAGTTTTGTGACCTCGGGTTGAATACTTCTCCGTAATGCCGGCAGGTGATGTGCGCCGCCTTCGGGAAGCGCGCGCAGATCGCGCGCGTACGCGGATGTTCGCGGACCTGTTCTTCGATATAGATGTGGCTGAACATGTCTCAGCAGAGTTTGACGGGCAGTGTATGGAGACGCTGCTCCATCCACAGCAGTACCTCGCCGGCCCGCTGTTGCGCCTTTAGCTCGCTACACCAGACGGGCTGGTCCGGCGCGAGGGTTTTCCAGCGTCTGACCAGTTCTGTCAGTCTGTGTGTCTGGCTGGCAGTGAAGTGCCAGTGACGGGTGAGCTGTCCGAGCTCCGGAGAGGGCGCATGCGCCGCTGCCAGTTGTTGTGCG
>JAOTTU010000085.1 GCA_029864225.1 Gammaproteobacteria bacterium
ATCGGTCTCGGTAAACCGAGCCCTTTCGTTTCTTCGGCTTAGTCAGCCCGCGTTCGGTACCGACGTTCGGTCTCGGCTGTTCGGCTGATGGATCGGTCGGAAGGATCCTTGGGGTTCTTCTACTTACTGATATATAAAGGATTTGGTTCGTTGGACTCATAATTCCTTGGTCCCAGGTTCGAGTGCTGGTGGGCCCACCAACTTCCATAGAATCATGGCGTAATGACGCTCAGACCGATGGATCATAGTCCCTTGGTGTCGTCATGGCAGTGCCGTTCATCCATGCCATCAGATTCACTAAAGGAAATCCTTGGACCTCCCCAACGCCGATTCGTATCACCTATATGCCCGGAATTTGGAGTCACCCATGTGCGGGTAAGGACAGCAAGACTCATGGCCTGATGACGGCAGAACCGGGGATAAACGGGCTCGGGCAATAAGGTTGCGCGAATTGTGAATTTGATGATGCAGGCATGATATCTGCCTTGGCTGTTTCAGATGTCCCCCGAATGCGCATGATGATACCGAGATGGCATCTATGGCACTGTCTTACGCTTCACCTGATACCAGCCACACGTCTGAGTCGTCATAATTGAACACATCATCGTCGCTCTCTTCAGCAGCTACATAAGGTGAAATATTCACGGTATCACTGTAGTTGCGCTTCCTCCTTTTCCGACCCTTGAATATTTGGCGCGCCTTTTTGTACCCATCATCTAGTTCCTTTATTAAGGCAGCTTCATTCGGTTTCAGGTCGCGCAGCTTCTTTTCGACAATTTCATTCGAATACTCAATAATTTCCCCACGCTGCAGATTGAACATATAAACTGTTTTCGGATTACCTGTTTCCAGGTGATTGTCCCTTAGCACCGGACTGCTTCGTTTGCCTGCTTCGAGGTAGCCATACCAGCAAGAGGACATGCCATTAGAGTTCCTTGCCATTAAATTGCCCTCATCCCAGAAAGTACACCCACCGGATCACCACTCTCGCCATACCGGGGTGAATATCTCGATTATCGTACTGGCACATTAAAACTTGAGCAACAAATGAACATTTACTGGCAAGGCCATAAATTATTATAAATTACATGATGTTACTGCGTTGGATCCATGGGACACCAGTCCCTTTTCTATATGTCATCGGTGGTCAAATCGAACGACCTGTTATGAGCGTCACTCGGAAGTTCGTGGGAGTACCGTTGGTGGGTGTTTCTGATCTGAGCTATATCCTATTTCAGCCACTTCCGGTCATTTCCCAGATTTCTGTGTACTTCCGGAAAGCCGCAGAAGCGGTCATTCCCCGCATAAGAAAACGACCCCGAAGGGCCGTCTTTAGTTTTTCTATTAAGCTAATTTCTTGTGTCTTGATATTCCAACCAACCCCATCAGGCCAGTAACAAAGAGCCATAAGGCAGCGGGAATGGGGACGGTGGATGTTTTTACCAATAAACTGCCGAGATCTGAATTCTGTTCAACATAGGATACACGCGTGGGATTGGTGTTGGTGTGGTCCCAGCCAAATCTACCACCCTGGAACGCGCCCGTGAGAACAGTCTCGTTATACAATACCGCAGCAGACCCCCTACATGTAACTCCTTCGCCGCACTCACCGGTGTGACCGTACAAGAATAACGACCCGTTATTTAAATCATATGGTATTGTGCCGCCATCCTCTGTGGTTGTAGTACCTGGTGTCAAGGGAGTTGATTTGAGTATTGCAAAATCACTGAGGAAGCTTTCAACTCCTGATGTAACCGTGGCTGCGCCGTGCCAACCATCCAGGCCGTCCCATGCTGTATAAGACAATAGTAAGTCTTCAACGAGTGAGCGCGATGCGTATTCATAACCAAATAGATCATCACTGGGATTGATAATCCTTGCTTCTACCGTATTTCTGCTCAAGAGTTGCGTTGCGGATAATTCCAACCACTCGTAATTAACACCGTTGAGTGTATTTAGTACAGTAGCGTTAGCACTTATGGACGCAATCGTTAGCGAGGCGCACACAGCACCCAGCAGGCGTGATTTCTTCATGACTACTTCCTCCGTAAATCCGGTTTTATTATTACAGCCAGTATTTTTTTGTATGGCTGCTTGTTCGGGTGATGCTGTACTGCACTCACCGGTCTGGATTTCTGTGGAAGCAAATACAGAACGTGTAGGAAACAATATTTACTTCAGACAGCAATATATAAGAAATTAAATATTTTTATGGAGAGAGGAATAATCTTGGCGATAAATTGCGTTAATTGTCTTTGATGGATCGGAGGTTGCCGATCCACAACCAGCCCGGTAACGACCGCTTACAGTACCTATCGGATCTTTAAGGAAATTTTCTGTACTTCCGAGTTGGGTCGCCTCCCGCCTTTTAGAGAAATCTTATATAAGCGACTGGTGTAGGACCGAGTTTGGCCAACAAGGCGGCCTTCCCCGGATTCAGGTGAACTTCATAGATGCCGCAACTTCGGACATTCGTAACGGCAAAAATAACCGGCGCAGCACAGCGGCGTCCTAGAGCATTAAACTCGCGCGAAGTTTATTGCCTTGTTATGTGCCAATAGCATCATCCTAAGCGAATGTTATTGCAGCAATGTTATAACGATCCCTTACAGCCAATTTTTCCGATTCCCGGATACAGGATATCTGGGTTTCGCATGGATCATTAATTCCAGCAACTGTAGTTATCGTTAGAGCCCGGCGTACGAAATGGATAGTAGAAAATATGGGACGGGGAAACTTCCCCGCCAGCGGTATAGTAGGCTCCGGCCCATTCGGTCAAGCGGCGTGTGCCGTTAAGGTTAAAGCGCGTCCGCACCGTCCAGAAATAATGGCTGCAGGGTTGCAGTGGTATCGCCATGGAATAATGTGGCTCAACAAGCCCGGTAACTTCGTGCAGGAGGGTTCCGGGCTCTACGACCATATGTTTGAGTACGCTGCCTATGTATATACGGACATCGTAGGTAATGTTTGTAAAACCGCCGGCAGGCATGTCGAACGGGCGCGGAAATGCCTCCCAACTCAGGAGCGGTGTCAGGCTGTCAACATCGACAAAATGCATGCCGCCCCAGCCAAGTTTATGCTTGGCTTTCCCCGTCATTGACCTGAAATCCAGATACATTTCCGGCGCCCTCGGGGTGACCGGGGCAAGAATATACTCTGGCACCTGGCGCTCGGGTTTGGCAGTCCCTCGTTCGCGCCACGGCGGATAATAAATCAGGTAAAGCTTGTCGACGAGGTTTTCAGTAAGGATACGGTAACCATTCTCAAGCGCCGTGCTGAATCGTAGTCCACCTTCCGTCAGCCATTGCGCCACCGTTTGGCACTCAATGGTGCGGGAGTAATCCAACGCATCGATGACCGTACCTGTGGCCGCATCAATTTTGCGCCCACGTGCGACCATCCTTAGGCATACTAGATCGCCATCTTTACCTGTCCCTTCATAGCGGATCGAAAGAAGGCTCAATTCGAGGAGGCTACCACGCGCAGCGTGTGACAGGGGGCGATATTCCGGCCGATCCGAGGTTGACTTGGGTCCGATCACCTCCGGCCCTGCCCGGCTAATCAGCTTCTCGGAAATATCCGCCAGATAGATACGTGCTTTTTCGGCCAGTCTTTCTTGGGCCATTTTGCCATGATCATTCTGCGAAGCCATCTGGATCGGATCTATCTCGGACTTCGGAGCCGCGGTCCATGCGCCGATTGAGGCGAGGACGGCTCCTGTGAGCATTGCACAGGGGACAAATATAAACGGTGCAAAAGGTCCGGCGGCAAGTGACGGAGAGCATTCCGCAATGCCTCTGCCCGCACCCTTCAGCGCTCCGTCGGCCTTACCTGACAATGCGATCTCGATCTCGATTGTCGGGACGAATGTCGCTGCGACGATTTTTACAGGGTAGTCCGCCGCGCGGTCGACCGAATATAGCGGGGAGTTGCCCTCGCTCATTGTGGCACAGCCACTGATGCTCGCCGCGGCGAAAGCACTCCCAAGTAGTCTGAAAATGATAAATGCGAGATGCATAGAATCTTTGCCCTGCCGAGTTCGAAGAGACACACCAAAAATACCCTTGTTAGATCGATTTATCTCGCTAACAGCTTGTTTGTAAGGGGAGTGGCTCGTGGTTCGAAAGCAGTCTAAGTTAAACATAGCTCTCACATAATAGTGAGATAGGCAGAATCCGCACTATTGGTAATACTACCGATGCGGCCTATCGTATCAATTAACAGTAATATGCCGAAACATATCGTTCATGTAAGTGTGCCTGTGTATATATCTTGGCTAGATGGCAGCCGATAGCGGTCTGAGTATGAATGTCCGACTACAGTAGATTGTTGCCGTCCAGGCTTTTGGGCTGAAACGCGGGAGTGGGTCGACTCCTGTCTTTTAGATATTTATCAGATAGTTATTTTCTAAACGACCGGGTACGGTCGGTAACCTGCCGTTCCTAGCTCGCTCATCACCGATTGTTGCAATTCCCGACAAAGACTGGAGTCGGCCAGGGAAAGACCTTCCTCTGTTTTCAGGGAAGGTCAGGAGTGCCGCAACTTCGGACATTAACACTGACGGGTATTCACCTGGTGAGCAGGCTGGCGGAAAGGTTGCTGGCGGCCAAGGCAAAGACCGGCGCGGCGTAAATCGATTCACCGAAACTTGATTGACGAGCGCAACCCGGTGCCTAGTTGTCGGCCTCTTGGATATGCAAGCCCGCGAGCACTTTGCTGGTATCGATAACGAGGCGATGCTCACCGCCGGAATCGCTGTAAACCAGTACGACCCGCCGCGGCGACGGCGATATGGGGAAAAACACGTCCGCCTGCGCTTCAGTTCCCTGCTCTAGTGTCAGTGGTAGCAGTGTCTGTCGCTGTTCGATTTCATTGTTGACTGCGCTGTTATTCATGCCGCGCACCACGCCACCGACTGCGAGAGCAGGACCGATCAGTAACAGCCCTCCGGCGACGGCGCCGGCAGTGCCGGCGCCAGCAGCACCGGCCCCAAGAGTGGATCCCAATGCTGCCACTGTACCTACACCAACACCAACCACTGTTACGCCAATGCCCGCGGCGATCATCGTCCCGGTGCCACGACCGGCCTTCACATCCACCCCAGATCCTTTGTAACGTTTGAGCGCCTTTTTCGTGGCCTTCACCAGCTCCTTTCGATTCGTCCCCGGCACGGCATGAACCTCCTGCATATCTACTACCGTCAGGCCCGTAATGCGAAGCGACTCTTCCGAAACATTTGAGATGGTGAGCAGGTACTCGTCCCAGTCGGCATTCCGGGCCCACGTGCCCGGACCATCACGCACGATCACCCAGTCGAGGGTGGCATCCAGTGTTTCATCTGTCGCGCTGGCGAGGGACTCGGTCAGGACCAGCGGTTCCGGGTCTTTCAGGACCTTGGTGCCGCCACAACCTGTGAGGCTGAACGAGAGCAAAAAGAGCAGACCAGCCAGCAGTGCGGAATGAGCGTTACGGACCATGGGTTTACCTCGTTCTGCGCATGTTTTGTTAGCGCTTATGAGCACAGAAAATGCGAGCGTGCCGCAAAACCGGAATCTTGGGAAGCACTATTTAATGGACGGATCCCGGGCGTTCGACCTCACCGGCTTGCTCTAAAAAAAGCCTGCCAAGCCGTTTCGTGTCGATGGACTCAGTCGTCGTCGGCGTTGTTCCCGTCAGCAATACCGGCAAGTTTTTTCGCCAGTGACTTTTTCTTTTCCAGGTCCATTTGCCGTGCAATCTGAATGCGCTGTGCCTGCGGCGGCGTATAGGAAGCATAACCCACGTATTTCGTGAGAATCCACCCGGAAACCGGCCATCAGACCGGCAACCCCGCCCCTGAATCCCCGACCCAGCCACCACCCGACCGCTCCCGACCCCCTGTCACCGGCTTTCGCCGCCCTTTTCCTCTTTGTAACAGCCGTGACCCGGCCCACCGGCCGCAGCCCACCCTGCCCATCCCTCACTCGGGCCGGCATCCATGCCGAGTCATTTGTATTCACGAATCCTGCTCGCGCCCCGTCACACCCATCCATCCGGCGGCGCACGTGAGCCCGGCAACCGCACAACTGCACGGACCGACACCGTCTCCCCCACATGGGCCAGAATCTTACCGATCACCACTGGGTCTTCGATGCTGGCGAGAGCCTGCCCCGCGAGCGAAGCGAGTGCTTTGGGCATGATCTTCACTGCACCGCCACAGGTCTGGCAGGTCTCGATATTGATCTTGAACCCGAATTTATCGCACTTTGCCCCGAGTTAGCTCTGTTCACTCTCTGAGATAGTGCTCGGATCGTCAGCGACATAATCACTCAGCCGAATGGCATTTGTTCACTGCACATCAGACATTTTATTTATAACGCTGTACTTCCGACTAGGGTCGTCTCACGACCTTGCGCATTGTGGGATACACGCACACCCGCGAATGTCTGCTTTGACAACAACACAGGTCCATTAGAAGGCATTAATACTTGATCACCTGGGCAAAGTCCCAAGACACCGCACTGACCGCCCAGCCTCCCTGGGCGGCCTTTGCCTTTTCTGGACTAGCCCATATGTACTAGTCAGGCCCTTCTGTTGATCTAGATCAACATAGCATCCGTGATTTGTACTACTTGCACTCGACAAGGCTCAGTCCATTAAGTGTATTTATGAACTAAACAGCTAAACCCGCAATGTCGTCAATAAACATGTTTGATGAGTTGGATTTATTGATATAGATCATAGTCACAAATATTATTGGGAATATAATACCAATATTCGCATATGAATGGAGGTTGGCTATGCGTACAAGTTCATTTCTCTCTTTGCTATTTTCTACTGTTCTCGGGTTCCTGCTACTGGTCGCTAGCACACCGATAAGCGCACTCAATGCGATTCCCTATTATGATTCGGTATCCATTGGTACTCTGATCCGCGATGCCTATCCCACGGCGGGTATCAGTTCTGCAGTTGCCTTGAATGAAGCAGGCGATACGGTCGGTTATGCAATGATCGATAGCCGGTTTCATGCCTTTGTCTATACCCAGGCCCACGGCCTTGACTTGCTGCCGGCGCTCTCCGCGGATTGGCCAAACCACACAGCAGTGGACATAACCGACCGGGATGAGAATGGTCGGGTACTTATTGCAGGTAACGCACTCCCTGCAAGTTCAACCGACCAGAACCGCGATCCCGGAAATGCCCTGCTATGGGAATACGACACGACAACAGGCCAGACCGTGGAGACCGTCGATGTGGGTGTGCTGCCGGATTTTAGCCTGAGCCGTATTAATGCGTTAAACAACGCCGGACTCGCTGTGGGTTTCTCACGCCAGGATGTATTTTTTGGTGCCATCCAGCCGATGATCTATGCACATGCAACGCGTTCACTTCAACCAGTAAACCTGCCCTTTACGCCTGCTGACATCAACAACAAAAACTGGGTGACAGGCGCCGTCTCAGGAATCGATGGGGCAGTGCGCGCATTATTGACGCCTTACGGGGAGGTCCTGACTATCGATGTGCTCGGCCATACGGACGTCGCCTCTGTCGGCACCGTTACCGGCATCAATGACGACAACGCGTTGGCGGCTACGGTGGGATTCCCCTACACAGACGGGGCCGGACGTTTCATGACCGGTGCAGCCCAATACACGAACAGCGCTGGATGGAATATTGCCTGGAGCAGCAGTGCCTTCGACTGGGCACATGACCTCAATAATGCGGGTGATGTTGTCGGAGATATTGGTTTCAGCAACGCAATCCGGGCGGCCCTGTACATCGACGCCCTTGACCAGGTATTTCTCGTTGAGAGCCTTATCGATCCGCCCGGTTATTTTGTCGATTCAGCACGCGATATCAATGATGCCGGCTGGATCGCGGGTGGCTACGCCGGGGCAGTACTCCTGCAGAGGACAGGTGATATGCCTCCTCCCACGCCGCCGGTAAATCTCACCGCCATGCCGCATTTGCCGACATGGCAACAGCCCTGGAATGCCATCACTCTCAACTGGGAAAACACCAGCACCCTGACACAGGGCTACTTTGTTGAACGCCGTGTGAGCGACACGGACAGTTGGACGGAAATAAAGGCGAACTGGAGCAACCTGCAACTGTGGGATACCGGCGTGGATCTCGGGGTGACCTATGATTACCGGGTCCGCGCCAAGGGACTGGCTGGATTCTCGGATTATTCCAACACTGTCACAGCGACCGCACCCAGTGACCCGGTCGATACGGAAGACCCCGTGGTCACCATCACACAACCGTCTGCATCGGGCACTGTTTTCGGCAACG
>JAOTTU010000245.1 GCA_029864225.1 Gammaproteobacteria bacterium
CGGGTGCTAATTTTTATTTTGTTTGAGACGCAGCGAAATTTATTTTATTGATGAGCAGAATGTTACGGCTTGCTGATAAAAACGGCTTTTAAAAGCCATTCGTGAACTAGCGTTCGGCGCCCAGGGCGGTTGCGCGATGGCGGCACTGTTCGGCCTCGAGCCTGGCGGCATCCGCGTCCCAGGCATCGATGCCCGGCCAGCCGGCGACGTTTTGCAGCACCATGTCCGTGAGTGCGCTGATGTGTTCCGGGGCATCATTGAGAGCGGGGATGTAATGGTAATCGCTGCCGCCGGCCTGCTGAAAGACTTCCTTGTTCTGCAGGGCCATTTCTTCCAGTGTCTCCAGGCAGTCGGCGGAAAACCCGGGGCAGACCACATGGACGCTTTTCAGACCCTGCTTGCCCAGCTGTTCAAGCGTTTCGTTGGCATAGGGGCGCAGCCATTCCTCGCGTCCGAACAGGGACTGGAAGGCCACGATCCATTCGTCATCATTGAGTCCAAGTTGCTCGGCAATCCGGCGTGCGGTTTTCTGGCATTGGCAGTGGTAGGGGTCCCCCGCCATCAGGGTGCGCCTGGGCATACCGTGAAACGAGAACAACAGCCGCTCAGGTTTCTCGTGCTTGTCCCAGAAGTGCCGAATGCTGTTGGCCACGGCGCTGATGTAGCCGGGTTGATCGTGGTACTGGGCGACAAAACGCAGGTCTGGCACCCTGCGCCATTGCTGCAGTGTCATTGCCACTGCGTCCAGGGTGGATGCGGTTGTCGCCGCTGAATGCTGGGGGTAAAGCGGTAACACCAGGATTTGCCGGGCGTTGGCTGCATGCAGTTCCTCCAGTGCCGAGGCGATGGAGGGGTTGCCGTAGCGCATGCCCAGGGCGACCTTCACCGGCCCCTTGATGCGTGTCTCCAGTGATTTCTGCAAGGCATCACGCTGTAGTTTCGAGTAGGCCATTAACGGCGATCCGTCGTCGCTCCAGACCTGTGCGTAGGCATGGGCGGACTTGCGCGGGCGTGTGGTCAGTACAAAGGCATGCAGGATGAGCCACCAGACCGGCCGGGGTATCTCGACCACACGGGGGTCCCAGAGAAATTCTTTCAGATAACGGCGTACGGCCGCGGGAGTCGCTTCGTCCGGGGTACCCAGGTTGGTGATGAGAACCCCGGTGATCGGGGTCGAGTCATGGGAATAGTCGGATGGTCCCTTGTGCATGCCCATAGTGTATGTCGCCTGCGGACGATTCGTTGCTATCGGAAAACCACGGAGTATACCTGTCGAGTCATCGTGCGAATAGCCGCATCCGGCGGCATGGATATTCGTGCGGCTGCAGCGGGCACGGCGCCTGGGGGGTCAGGAATGATAGATGGTGTTGCTGTTCGCCAGGTAGAAATCGTCGATCGAGATAAACTCGACCGTGATGTTGTTCAGGCGCCGGTCCGGGATCCGGCGTTGATCGGCATTGAAAATCCTGCCCTTCCTGACCCGGGCAACATGGGCTGACTCCGCGGCGAGATTGCGTCGTTCTATTCTCCTGCGTTCTTTCATGTCAGCACCTTCCTTGAACTTTTTGTCTCAGCACACCTGCACGCTGTGCCGAAACCTGTCCAGTCCATATCTAAAGCATAGTCCCGCTGGGAGATGCTGTTGAAGCCTGCACTTGATCTAGATCAAGGAAATCGTTGTTTCTGCTGCCGGCTCCCGTGTGCTGCATGATTGTGGCGCCAGCCGCGAGCACGTACGAGTCCGGGTAGGCTATTAGGTTATTAAGGGTGACAATGGGGCGGTGACCGGATTTTGCCCGGCCAGCCCGGGATAGCTGATATGGACATGAGAAACCCCCTGGTGTGGTTGCCCGCGCTGACGATTGTTGTCATCGTATCCACGCTCGCGGCCTGTGCCGCACGGCCCGTCGGGGAGACGGGCACGCAGGACGCTATCACACTGCTCCACACCACCACCGACCCCCTGGATGCTGTGCCCCGGGCCGCGGCGGCATTTCTTGACCGCGACAGGCTCGCCGTTGCTGTGCGTACTCGCTCCGGAACCGGGTATGTTGTGGCGACAATCCCTTCCCTGCCGCAGGACCCCGTGGTCGGGGCCGGGAACAGCGCTGCGACC
>JAOTTU010000246.1 GCA_029864225.1 Gammaproteobacteria bacterium
CGGCCTGATCGAGGTCCTGGTCGCCATCCTGATCCTGGCGATCGGACTGCTGGGGCTGGCCAGCCTGCAGACCAACGGCATGCGTTTCAACCACAGTTCCTACCTGCGCACCCAGTCGACGGTGCTTGCCTACGACATCCTCGACATCATGCGTGCCAACCGGGGTACGTCAGGCAAGTCGTACACCGCCCTGGGAGGCGCCTATGTGACCGATTATTCCGACACCCATTCCGGCAGTGAGGGATCGGAGGCGGACCTGCAGAACTGGAAACAGCGCCTGGCCACGGTGCTTCCCGAAGGGGAGGGGCAGATCATCCAGAATTCGGCCGAGTTCACCATCAATGTCAAATGGACCGAACGGGGCGGTAACCCGAGCGTCTTCAGCCTGATTACGAGCCTATGAAACGAAGGGGTCCGACACTGCAGAACACGTATAGTCAGCGCGGCTTCAGTATCGTGGAGCTGATGGTGGCTGCCGCCGTAAGCCTGGTACTGATGGCCGGCGTGACCCATGTCTACGTCGGCAGCAAGTCCACCTACAGGGTACAGGAGGGTCTATCCCGGGTGCAGGAGAACGGCCGCTTTGCACTGGAACTGCTGGGTCGCAAGATCCGCATGGCCGGCTACCAGGGGTGTGCCAATCCGCGGCTGTTGACCCCCAGTATCATCATTGCAAGTCCCCCGCCCGAGGCCGTGTTCGATCTCAAGACCGTGGTCATCGGTTATGACAATGTGGCGGCGGGTAACGGCTTCGGCAGCAGCGGTGCGCGTCCCGGTACCGATGTCATCGAGATGCGCGGGGCCTCGGCCAGTGGTATGGAACTGGACGGCAACATGGCTACGGACAACGCCAACCTTCAATTCACCACCAATTCCGAAAACATCGTCGCGGGCGATTACCTGTTCATCAGCGATTGCGAGACGGCGGATATCTTCCAGGCGACGTCTGTCTCGGCCACCAGCGACGGCAAGATCACCGTTGCCCACGCCAACAGCAGCAATACAACCAACCGCCTGTCCAAGGCCTATCTGGCAGATGCCTTTATGCTGAAGCAGGAGTTCTCCACCTTCTACATCATGGATACCGGCCGCACCAACCAGACCGGTGCGCCGATCTACTCGCTCTACGAGACCGACATCAAGGGCGTGGAACGCGAGTTCATCTCGGGCATCGATGACATGCAGATCACCTATGGACTGGATACCAGCCCCAGTCCCGACAGCACCGCAGAGGTCTACCGGGATGCTGCCACCATCACCGCGGCCGATGCCTGGCAGCGGGTGGTCAGTGTGCGCCTGGCGCTGCTGCTGAGCACACCAGAAGACGTGGGTCCGGAACCCGTGGCCTACACGGATCTGTCGGGGACCCTGATCAGCAATCCCGGCGATCGTCGCCTGCGCCGGCGCTTTGTCGAAACCGTGACCATCCGCAGTCGTGCACTGTGACAGTGAGATGCCAATCATGAACCTCAGCCATCAACCGAGCCACATGAACCAGCAAGGGGCCATCCTGATGATGAGCCTGATGATGTTGATGCTGTTGACGATTATCGGGATCACCGCGATGAACACAGTTACCATGGAAGAGCGCATGGCCGGCAACCTGCGGGATTCCAACCTGGCCTTCCAGGGCGCAGAGGCCGCCCTGCGCGATGGCGAGTCACAGCTGGAGGCGCTCACCACCGAACCCACCCTGTGTTCCAGTACGCCCTGCGATATGTGGGAAAAGGACACGCTGCCGTTTCATCTAGAGGACGAGTCAGTCAGCTGGTGGGTCACCAATGCCAAGGAATACGGCGTCGACGGGACTCCGGAGCTGCTGTCCAACAACAGCGATCCGCGCATGCTGGTCGAATTCCTGCAATTCTCGCGCGACAACCTGACGGTTGGGCACGGGACCACCACCGGTCGTGGCTTTTTCCGCGTGACGGCCCGATCAGAAGGCGGTAGCGATGCCTCCATCGCCATCCTGCAAACGACATTTGTTAAACGACTTAACTGAATCCAGCAACCATCGGCATATTGGAAAATGATATGAAACCGAAGCGAAATGTAGCACTCATAAAGACAGGAGCATGTGTTCTCTTGTCAGTGCTGTTACTTGTGGCAGCACCG
>JAOTTU010000086.1 GCA_029864225.1 Gammaproteobacteria bacterium
TCCACTCATCGGAAAAAAGATCTGCCATTTTTTTGTCTCCTCCTGTGGGTCGGTTTCACCGCTTTGATTGGTGATCATTATTAATTCGAGCCAGATCAGCGAGATCTGAAAATCTCTCTCCTTAATAAGTATGATTAAACATAGCAAAACGGGTTTGTAAAAGACAGAAAAACAAAAAACCTGTTCTCACACGCCCCGCGGCTAAAATCCCATAATCCGGCGTTACGTCCAGTTTACATTGACACGCCAGTTACATGCAGAAATACCTGAATACATAACTCTAAAGAATTTTCTAATATTTGGATATATATATTTGCTCTTAATCTCGGCTGATCATACTAAATGTCGGAACAGCTGACAAAAAAGCAGGCGCGCCCAAGATTATAAGCTAATGATTTTCTTGTTATTGTTAGTTACATAACGTTATAACCACCCCTCTGCCCGGGCCGCATCCAACAGACGGGCGACAATCTAGCGCTGGCCTGCAACCGGTCTTCAAGGAAACCAGCCGCCGCTGTGTTGAGATTAATCTGTGCGGGGGATTGCCGATACGGGTTCAATGGCCCGTATGGCAGGGGGATAAATCCTATAATTCAGAGTAACGGGCGAAAAATCAGGGAAACGGGAAGGATGAAGCCGGATTCAGAGATGCTGGACAAGGGAGCCGCCGAGCGGCGTGATGACACACGCCGACACTTTTCGACCCGGACCCTCCTGGGTACCTTGTTCAAGCTGCGGCGCCGCCAGATACGGCGCGATGACGACCAGATCAACAGCTATATCGACTGGTATGGGCCCTGGCCATTGCTGGCCTCGCTCCTGATCATTGCGCTCAGCTTCACTGATGCTTTGTTGACGATGATCCTGCTCGATAATGGCGCCCAGGAGATGAACGTCTTGATGGACTGGTTAATCAAGCAGGACATTCAGACCTTCGCCGCCGCGAAAATGGCCGTGACCGGCCTGGCGATGGTTGTCCTGGTCATGCATTTCAATTTCAGGGTCTACCGGATCATCACCGTGCGCTACATCATGTACGCCCTGGTGCCGATCTACATGCTGCTGATCGCACACGAAATCAACATGCTCTCCCAAATCTGAGCGGCCTACTAGCCGCAGGCTCCGAGCTATTGCGTCCTGCTGGCTTTTCTGCGGCTACTGCCGGGCCGTGACGCTGATTCCCTAGGGATTTCCTGGTGTTTCCTCCAGCCCTGCAACAGCAACCGGTCGATCTCTGCTTCCGCCTCTTTCCAGTCCTGCTCCGGGTCACCGCCCTCAAAGCCGCGGCGCTCGGCCTTCAGATAGGCTACCTCGGCGATCAGGCGCTGACGTTCCTCGCCATCCACACCCGTAGCAACGGCATGGGCCTCGCGGGCCTCGACGCGGGACTTCAGCCGGCTAACGGCCTTCTCCAGGGTGATTTCGAGCTTCTGCTCGAGCTGTGCTTCCAGTTCCCGCACTCGCGTACGCAGTGTTTCGAGTTCTGCTGCAAGGATTTTCATCGTAAGTTTCTCCGCCATGATCTACCCCCGTATAGAGCGCCGCATGACAGGCTGGCATACCGCGCATGAAAAAAAACAAACAAACCAACTTCGATCCAGCAGCGCGAATAATACTCTCCATTTGGCGGATGACAACAGTGCCGTCTCTGTAGTTAGAAGACTTTCACGCGGCATGCTATGTGCGGGCAGCGGGCCTGTTATGAATCCTCACCCAGCGTAGATATCACCCCTTGCCACCCATGCCTGCACCCGGCATTTGGCCATCCACCAAACCTGGATAGAACTGTACGCTGGACTTATACATTAATAATCCGGCATATTCTGATTTACCTGTTGTAAATATATGCATAGACGGCTCTAATACCGCAGTGCAGACAGGGTTTGAGCCACAAGGAAGTGACGGCAGACAATAAGCAGGAGCACACAACGATAAACACACGATTTATCTTATTAACTGGTTGGAACTCAAAGGGGAAGCAACCATGATATATACCAAGAAGTCGCCCGCATTATTCATTATAGGAATCATTATGATAGCTATCTGGTGGCTTGCCGATAGTGGCACGATGGCGCCCTATATTGAGCATCTCGCCATGGGGAAGAAGTATTCGTACCTCGGAGAATTAACCACCTTACCGTTGTATACCGGTATTTTTGCGGTGTTAATTGGTGCATGGCAGTGGTTTGGTTCCCACAAGGAAGGGCACTGGGACTTTTATTCCTCCACGATCGCAGGCGGCATGTTTATCCTTTTTATCGCCATGCTGGTGCGCTGGTTCGTGGCACCGGAAGTGGCCGTGATCAGCACAGGCATGGGCAAGGTCGGTGAAACCGGTTCCTACATCCACAAGCTGCTGGGCCTCAACTACGTCGTAATCGGCATCGTGACCGGCATCATTATCGTCAATGTCTTCAAGATACCCGCGTGGGCTGAGAACGGTGTTCGCCTGTCACGCCTGGGCCTGAAGACCGGCGTCATCCTGCTGGGCACCCTATACAGCGCGGCCGAGTTGAAGAACCTGGGCGGTCTGTCGATCGTCATGATCGGTTTCTTCGTGCTCGGCTCGGTGGGCCTGGTGTTATGGATGGGTGCCAGGCGCAACATCCCGAATTCCATGGGGGGCGTGCTATCCGCCGGCATGGGTGTGTGCGGCGTCTCGGCAACAGTTGCTGCGGCACCCGTGGTCCAGGCCAAGTCAGTCGAGATCGCCTATACCATCGGCACCATCCTGATCTGGGGTGTGGGCTGTATGTTCGTGTTTCCCATCATCGGCAACCTGCTCGGGATGTCATACGTTCAGTTTGGCGCGTGGGCCGGAACCGGCATTTTGAACTCCGCCCAGGTCGCCGGTGCCGCACTGGCCTACCAGCCGGACGGTATCGAGACCCTGAAGGTCGCTGAGATATTCAATATCACCCGCGTGCTGGTGTTGCCGATCATCGTTCTATGGCTGGCCCTCTGGTACGTCAGGCGCGAAGAGAACGTGACCCACACGGTCAATGTCGGCACCGTAATCTTCGAGAAGTTTCCGGTCTTCGTGCTGGGTTTCATCCTGATGTTTGCCCTTTCCACCACCGGCGTCTTCGCACCGGCCAATCACTACAAGGGGAAATACTTCGGCAACACTGCTGAATCGGGCTTTAAACAAGAAAAACTTCTAAAGGCAGATCAGATAGCGCTGCTACAAGGTGAATCTTCTAAAGTTCAACGCGAGGACCGTAAGACGGCACTGCAACGCCTGATCGAGAACGGCAAGATCATGTCCATTGACGATGACGCTACTATTCGTGGCCTGATCAATGCCAAGGTAATGTCTAAGGACGCGAACAATATCCTGAAAGATGCGCATAAGGCGGTACGGCATACGGCCAAGAAGATCAAGAAATTCCGTCAATGGATCACCTGGCTGTTTGCCTTCGGCCTGGTGGGACTGGGCATGCAGATTACCGTCGGGTCCATGCGCCAGGCGGGAGGCCAGCCGGCTGTAATCGGCGGTGTCGTCGGCTTCGTCAAGGCCGCTCTGTCGCTGATCGTAGTGATGATATTGGTTCACGAAACTATTTAAAGTGAGGTAACTGATATGAACGAACAGGAAGCAAAATTCGATCGCGGTTCTGCACTGTCCATTTTCGGCAGCGACCGCAAGGAAGACTTCATGGCACTGGGCTTTGCACTGGCCATTGCATTGGGAGTGTATATCTTCATCTGAAGCTGCAAGCAATAACCTGTCATCAGGCAGTAAACGAAAACGCCGGTGTTCGCACGAAGAACACCGGCGTTCTTTCAGGTAACGCAATGATCACTGCAAGCAATATCCTGCTCGCCAGTCACGGCACCGAGGGCGCCCTGGCGGCTGAGGATATGGCCTTCAAACTCTGCAACAAGGGGACGCACCTGCATCACCTGATCGTGGTCCCGTCCTTCTGGAAAGGGACCACGGGCGATGACTGGCTCAACAACGGCACGACCCGTGATACCTTTCGACGCTACCTGGAAGCCGAACTCGGCCGCGAGGTCGATGAACACTTCGAGCGGGTTGGCCAGGCGGCCATGAGCCTGGAGATGGATTACACCAACGACATGGTGGTCGGCGAACCCGACGAGTGCCTGCTGAACGCAAGCCAGCAACAGCACTACGACCTGATAATAGTGGGTTCACCGCGTCCCAGGGGGAAACCCGGGCTCCGCTCGCGCATGATCACCAATTCAACGACACGCAAACTGACGACACCGCTCCTGATCGTACCCTACCCTGATGGCTGACACATCCACGTCCGAGGACGTCGCCTGGGCAGCGGCCAATACACCCCTCACGGTCAATGCACTGACCGAGTTCTGCAGCGATATCGAAAGACTGTTCCGCATCAACCCCATGCTGGAATTCAGCCGCTGGGAACCCAAAAAAGATGGCCACTTTATATTTGCCGGGCGCAATATCAGCCAGGAACAGCCATTTGAATTCGAGTTCGAACTGTCTGCAGTCAAGCTCGATGACGGCATACGCATCGAATACGACAGGGGCATCAAGTCCAGCACCACCTTCACCATCGAGCCCGCACCCCAGGGCTCGAAACTGACGATTACCGACCGTTATGAACGCCTGCCTGAAGAAGAACGAAATTCGCGCCTGCGCGAGGTCGACAAGAGCCTTATTACCTGGTCCAATTACCTGCAGCAATTCCTGGTCAGTTGGCAGCGCTGGTCACGCTTTGCACCCTGGCGCTGGTACATGCGCCATATCTGGCAGCCGATGAAGCCTGCGGGGCGCCGCGTCACCTATATCCTGCTCTGGATCACCGTCGTGGAAATCGCCCTGATCCTGCTGGGCGGCGCCATCTACTTTATCGAATACACCTGAGCCAGCCAACAGGGTACTACCGGTCTCCTTTGTAAGGCCATGCGCATCGCCATCACGCGTCCTGTCATACATCCCTCGACATCAGGTCATCCGGCATGGATCCAGGATCCAGGGTGTCGAAAAACCCGTCTTCCATCGCATCCTGCAATGCTCTTTCATCACGGTACAGTTCGATCATGCGCCGCGCAGACAATGAGATCCCGCCAGGAGCTGTATGCATCAAACGCTCGAGATCCAGTTCCGGATCATCCATGCCTTCTGACAGAATATCTTCCAGCGCGGATTGCGCCAGTGCCTCGCGGGGGCTGGCCGCCGTGTCTGCCTGTACCGAACCCCTGCCTGCTGATACAACCCTTCGCGAGGCAAGCCGGCCTTTACGCGGCGTTACCTTGTTGCGCGCCTTTATCGGACTCATAATCAACCTGCCCTTCCTTCCTGTCTTTACAAGGAACTTACCTGCCCGTGGCTGGAACCGCATTTGCAGCAGTGCCAGCCGTCCTTTACGTGCCGGAATCCTGTCATTCGGCCGCACGCTCGGCCTGGGTTTCCTGGGCAATGCTGTCGGCATCAGAGCCAAGCTCATCCGGGCCTACCTCACCGGTCCCACCCATCGACTGTATGCAACCATCAATGTATTCCGCCACCTGCTCCGGCTGGATATCGTAATCAACAGCCTCCTGTTTGCAGTTTGCCCTGATTTCCTCCTGTGACCCGGCTGTAGCCAGGGCACCCGCCACCACAAAAAATACACTCAAGCCGATCACGACGACACCATTCGATACTGACATGTGATTTTCTCCTGTGTTCTAATTCGCGCTCATCCGCGATGAAACGGAAACCAACCAAGCATCGTTAACTCCGCATACACATCGATACCGGAGGATTCACACGCCGCTTGACAAGGCTCTTAATAGAGCCATACACCAGCCATGGCAAATGAAATATAGTAATCTTCACGACAAGTATTATTCATAGAGGCGTGCGCGCATGGATATCGAGCTACTCAGGACCTTCCTGGAAGTCTCACGGCTGCGGCATTTCGGCAGGGCCGGAGATAAGCTGCACATCACCCAGTCTGCCGTCAGCGTCCGCATCCGGCAGCTCGAGGAGAGCCTGGGGGTATCCCTGCTTACCCGCAATCGCAACAATATCCAGCTCACGCCGGATGGTCAGCGGCTTAAGACGCATGCAGAGACCATCGTCAACACCTGGGTGCGTGCATGCCAGGAAACCGGCCTGGGACCTGAATATTCAAGCACCCTTGCACTCGGTGCCACATGGGACCTGTGGGACATTTTCCTCAACAAATGGCTGACCGGGGCACGCAGGGACTTGCCCGGGATCGCGCTGCAAATCGAGTCCCATGCTGCCGAGACTCTGGCTCGCAAGCTGCTGGACGGATTACTTGACCTGGTACTTACATTTGATCCACCGCAGCTGGCGGACATGGAAATTCGGGAAGTTGCCGTCATCAAACTGGTAATGGTGTCTACCCGCCAGGGACAAGCGGTCAGCAGCGCACTGGCCAATAACTACATCATGGTTGACTGGGGCACACAGTTCGCCCTGAATCATGCGCGACATTTTCCGGAGGCTCCCGCACCGGCGATACGCATGAGTCAGGGCGCCCTGGCATTCAGCTACTTGATGGCCCATGACGGGGCCGCCTACCTGGCAGAACAGTCTTTGCGGACCTGCGCCGGCGATCAGCGTCTCTTCCGGGTCAAGCAGGCCCCGGTCCTGGAGCGGACCGCCTATGCGGTGTATCGACCGGACGCTGCCCGCGACACCGGCATGCAAACAGCCATTACTTTATTAAAAACATGCTGATCCCGCTGCCAAGCAGCAGGCAGTCTTTTCTATACTGCCGTGACCGCCAGGCGCCAGCTACCACCGGCGCGCGGTTACAGGCATGACAAACCATACCGGGCAGCTGCCCGGGCAATCCGCAGCCACAAATTTTCTATCAGGTGACTTCCCGCAGAGACATTGCTGGCGCATCATGTACCGACAAACCCGGCGATACGCAGCAGCCATCCTGTGGTGTTGATGCTTCGCCCCGGCAGACAAAGGAGCAGGTGTGATGAACGAAAAAGTGTCCCTCAGGGTTGATTCCGAGGAATTCGAGTTTCCTGTGCTACGGGGTACCGAAGGGGAAAGGGCTATAGATATACGCCAATTGCGCGCCAGGACCGGCCTGATCACCCTGGACCCGGGCTACGGTAACACCGGCAGCTGTGAGAGCGCGATCACCTACATTGATGGCGAAAAAGGGATTCTGCGTTACCGGGGGATCCCCATCGAGCAGTTCGAGAACAATCCCAATTTCGTGGAGGTGGCCTGGCTGCTGATTTTTGGAAAACAGCCCACCAGCGAGGAATATGGCCGTTTCAGCTCGGCGCTAACCGGCACCGCTAACATCGACGAGGCAATGAAGCATAATTTCGAGGGCTTTCCGCGCGCAGCACCCCCCATGGCAATCCTTTCAGCCATGATCAATGCGCTGTCCTGCTTCCATCCCGAGTTCCATGACCTGGAGGATCGCGACGAGTTCGAAGCAGCCGCTGCGCGGCTCATCAGCAAGGTAAGGACGATAGCGGCATTTGCCTATCGCAGGTCTCGCGGATACCCCTATATCTACCCCGACCCGGGGCTCCGCTATGTGGCCAATTTCCTGCACATGATGTTTTCGCAGCCGTATGACCAGTACCTGTGCGATGACAGCATACGCGACGCACTCAACCTGGTGCTTATCCTGCATGCAGACCATGAACAGAACTGCAGCACCTCGACGGTACGCATGGTAGGTTCGAGCAAGGCAAACCTGTTCGCTTCCTGTGCAGCCGGCGTGTGTGCCCTGTGGGGCCCGCTGCATGGCGGGGCAAATGTAAAAGTCCTGCAAATGCTCGAACAAATTCACCAGGGCCGGATTACCCCGGAGGAATATGTACGCCTTGCCAAGGACAAAAACAGCAATGTTCGCCTGATGGGCTTCGGCCATCGGGTCTACAAGAACTTCGACCCGCGCGCCATCGTACTGCAAAGGACAGCCGAGCGGCTGCTCGCGGATCTCGGCAAGAACGACCCGCTACTGAATATCGCCCGCAAGCTGGAAGAAATCGCGCTGAGCGACAGCTATTTCATCGAGCGCAAGCTCTATCCGAATGTCGATTTCTACAGCGGCATCATACTAAGGGCAATCGGTATACCCACGAACATGTTCACGGTCATCTTCGCTATTGGACGGCTGCCTGGCTGGATTGCCCATTGGCGCGAACAGAGTGAAGCCGCGGATGCGAAGATCTCCCGTCCACGGCAG
>JAOTTU010000087.1 GCA_029864225.1 Gammaproteobacteria bacterium
CGATACCCTGATGTACAAGACCGTCTGGTGGGCCATGGGGCATTCCTCCCAGCAGATCAATGTCTCGGCGCACGTCGCGATCTGGTACCTGATCGCCGCGGTGGTGCTCGGCGCAAAGCCGCTCTCCGAAAAGGTCAGCCGCATGGCGTTCCTGATGTACATCCTGTTTCTGCAGCTTGCCAGTGCGCATCACCTGCTGGTCGAACCGGGTATCAGTTCCGAGTGGAAGATCTTCAACACCAGTTACGCCCTGTACCTGGCCGTACTCGGCAGCATGCTCCACGGCATGACCGTTCCCGGCTCGATCGAGGCTGCGCAGCGCGCGCGTGGTTACACCAACGGCCTGTTCGAGTGGCTGCGCAAGGCGCCGTGGGGAAATCCGGCCTTCTCCGGCATGTTCATGTCCCTGGTTATGTTCGGTTTCCTGGGCGGTATCTCCGGCGTGGTCTTGGGTACCGAACAGATCAACCTGATCATGCACAACACCATCTATGTCCCGGGCCATTTTCATGCCACCGTGGTAGCCGGCACCACCCTGGCCTTCATGGCAGGCACCTACCTGCTGGTACCGCTTATCTTTCAGCGCGAGTTGATCATGAAGGGGCTGGCGAAGTGGCAACCCTACGTGTTCGGTCTCGGCGTTATGGGCATTTCAGTGTTCATGATGGGCGCTGGTACGCTTGGCGTGCCAAGACGTGTCTGGGACATCACCGGCGCCGACGCGGCACTCAAGTATGACTACTCCGGTGCGGCCTACCTGATGATGGGCCTGAATGGCATCAGCGCCATCATGGCCGCGCTCGGCGGTTTTCTCTTCATCGTAATCATTGTCGGCTCGGTCCTGTTCGGCAAGCGTACCGGGGACAAGCCGCTGGAAGGTCTCACCATGACAACGGCTACCAAATACGGCAGTGCGGAGAGCATCAGAATCCCGGGAACTGTGGTGCTGGTTGCAGTGTTCTTCACGTCCTTTGTCCTGTACTACTTCATCAACTGGAAGTACCTGGCGGAAGTATGGCCACTGCGCTGATCAGTCGTGGTGATGGCATCCCGGTGAAGGAGACGCTGGCACTCGTATACTCGGTATTCAAGCTGCGCATCGGGTTTGCCATCATGTTCACCGCGCTGGCGGGTGTAGCTGTGTCGCCCGGGCAGGCGCCGGGTGCAGTGCAGGTTGCGTTGCTGGCAGTGGCCGTGTTGTTGTCATCGGCCAGTGCCGGCGCCTTCAATATGTACATGGAGCGAGATCTCGATGCGCGGATGAACCGCACCCGCAACCGGCCCTTTGTGACCGGGCGGTTCAATGCCAATGCTTACTGGCTTGCCGGTATCCTGCTGCTGCTGGCGGTTGCCATCACGGCTGCCACACTCGCGACCAATGCCGTTGCTGCGTTCTACGTTTTCATGGGCGCTTTCGTGTACGGCGTGGTCTACACCGTCTGGCTCAAACGCCGTACCTGGATGAATATCGTCATCGGCGGCCTCGCGGGCAGCTTTGCCATCCTTGCGGGTGCTGCCGCGGTTGACCCCGGACTTGCTCCGGCGCCGGTGATCCTGGCGGTTGTGCTGTTTCTGTGGACGCCGCCACACTTCTGGAGCCTGGCATTCAAGTACAAGGACGAGTATTCGGCCGCTGGCGTTCCCATGTTGCCGGTGGTGGTCCGGGATGCTACGGCCGCATGGATCATACTGGCGCACTCCGTAGTACTCGTCGCCCTCTCGCTGTTGCCGGTCATGTATGGCCTGGGCTGGATCTATCTGCTGGGCGCAGCCCTGGGTGGCGCCAGATTTGTGTGGACCAGTATCGGTCTCGTCCGTGACCCGTCACCCGGGATGGCCATGATCAATTTTCATGCCTCACTGGTACAGCTGAGCCTCCTGCTTGCCGGTGCCATCCTGGATGCCTGGCTGCTCTGACGCCTCTTATTAATCGATTTGACACAGAGACACAGAGAACGCAGAGAAAGTCATGTTTTGCAGTAGTGCCTGGATCCATTCCTGCTGGTGGCCTGTATTGTTCTCCCGGTTGCGTTATTGACTCCACATCCCCGGCGCCTCTGCGATGAATAATTGAGAAGGTTATTGATGAATCCGCTACGACCAATGGTATTCCTGGTTCTGGTCTTGACGGCCATGGCCGGCAGTGCTCAGTCACCGGATCATGCGGCAGCCGGGCATAACCCTGACCCGGCCGCTCATGATATTGGTGCAGGCGGACATGTTGATGCAAGTGCAGGGCCTTCCCATGATAGCGCCGCACATGAGCCGGGGCCGGGCTATGATGAGGCTGCAGCACTTGCTCTGAGCCAGGAGGCCGTTGGCCGGACCGTGGGCGATTACACCTTCCTTGACGGCAAGGGCCGGGAAATTGCGTTGAGTTCTTTACGCGGAAAACCGGTGGTGATCAGCCTGATCTATACAAGCTGTTACCATGTCTGCCCTACCATCACGACCAACCTGGCAAGCGTGGTCAAGGTCGCAAGGGATGCCCTCGGAGAGGACAGTTTTTCGCTATTGACCATTGGTTTTGACACCCCGAACGACACCCCCGACCGCATGCGCGTGTTTGCCGGGCAGCGCGGGATCGATATCAATGACTGGCATTTTGTCAGTGCCGGTGCCGAGACCATGCGCGGCCTGTCCGCTGATGTCGGGTTCAGCTATTTCAGCTCCCCCAAGGGCTTTGATCATATGATCCAGGCCACAGTGCTGGATGGGGAGGGCAAGGTCTATCGCCAGGTTTACGGGATGGCGCCCGAGCCGCCGTCCGTGGTGGAACCGCTCAAGGAAATCCTCTGGGGCAAACAGGTTGCTGCGACACCGATTGCCGGGTGGATAAATAATATAAAATTGTTTTGTACCGTGTATGACCCGACGACCGGCAAGTATCAATTTGATTATTCACCCTTTATCGGTTTCGGGATTGGCGTGCTGGTGCTCAGCGGGATTGCGTGGGTGATTGTCCGCAGCTGGCGCGAATCCTCATCGTCGGGACCGGCTGTATGACAGTGGACGGCGCATGGCGTGCCCTGCAAGCAGTGTATGCCCATGGATCCGTCCGGGAGTCCGGGTACAAGTGATCGGTATACGTAGCGTTGCCAAAGCGGCCTTTGAGGGCGCTGACAACGTATTCAACCGTGCCTTTACCCCGGCGTGGAACCCGCTCTGCCACCTCGGCACCCTGGGCTGGTTTTTCTACTGGATAGTTATCGTCAGCGGTATCTATCTCTACATCTTTTTCGACACCGGCATCAACCAGGCATACGAATCGCTCGAATATCTAACCAACGTGCAGTGGTATGCCGGTGGTGTTATGCGCAGCCTGCACCGCTATGCCTCTGACGCCCTGATCATAGTGATGATGCTGCACCTGCTGCGCGAGTTTGTCATGGACCGTTATCGCGGTTCGCGCTGGTTCACCTGGTTTACCGGGGTGCCGCTGCTGTGGCTGGTGTTTGCATGCGGCATCAGTGGCTACTGGATGGTTTGGGATGTGCTGGCGCAGTACATTGCCATTGCCTCTACCGAATGGCTCGACAGTCTGGGTATCTTTGGCCAGTCGATCGCCCGCAATTTTTTGAACAACGACACGCTGAGCGGCCGGTTCTTTACGCTCATGGTATTTATCCACATTGCGGTGCCACTCTTCATGTTGCTGGTGATGTGGATCCATATCCAGCGACAAAGAAATGCCAGGGTTAATCCGCCGGTCGGACTTGCTGTCGGCACTCTGGGTATGCTGCTGGCGCTGTCCCTTGCCAGGCCGGCGCTCAGCCAGGCACCTGCGAACCTGGACAAGGTGCCATCGGTTATCGACTTTGACTGGTTTTACCTGGTGGCCTACCCGCTACTCGATACCATTCCCGGGCAGACCCTGTGGGCGATAGCCGGGGGCGGGTCCCTGCTGTTGTTACTGCTGCCCTGGCTCCCCCCGGGTCAACGCAGGGCTACGGCCAGCGTTGATCTCGATAATTGCAATGGTTGTGGACGCTGCGTGGAAGACTGTCCATTCAGTGCGGTGTCACTGCAGCCACGCACGGATGATGCCGCGTTCTCCCATGAAGCGGTCGTGAGTGACAATTTGTGTACCGGCTGCGGTATCTGTGTGGGCGCCTGTCCAACGGCCACTCCCTTCAGGCGCACTTCTGAGCTGATACCCGGTATCGATTTGCCTGACCTGGGTATTCAGGAGCTGCGTGAGAAAACCTTGTCTGCAATAGCAAACCTGTCCGGAAATGCACGTGTCGTTGTCTTCGGTTGTAGCCATGGTGCGGGGCTGGAACAGCTGCAGGGGGCTGATGTTGCCGTTCTCAAGCTGCCATGTGTCGCCATGCTGCCACCCTCGTTTATCGATTTCATGATTACCCGTGGCCATGTCAACGGCGTTTTTCTGACCGGCTGTGCCGATGGCGACTGTCACTATCGTCTTGGCATTGAATGGACCGGGCAGCGTCTTGCCGGAGAACGTGACCCGTATCTGCGCAAGCGCGTGCCGCGAGAACGTATCGCCGAGTCCTGGGCTGGCATCACCCGGAACAAACGCCTGCAACAAGAACTTCGTACTTTCCAGGACAGGCTCAGGGCGCTGCCGCCCTTCAAGCGGACACCACACAGGTCGACCGGGGTGCGGGCAGGGGAGGCTGCAGAACATCATGCCTAAGGCGCTCCAGTATTTTGGCCAGTTCATTGCCTATGCGCTGTTTGCCCTGGTGGTGGGGTATTTTGCAACACAGCCGGCCTATACCCACATGGACCCGGACAAGGCACTGATCAAAATGAGCTTCAGTCACGCCGGAGAGCACCTGCAGGAATGCCGGCGGCTGACGCAGGAGGAATTGAACCTTCTGCCGCCCAATATGCGCCGGCCAATGGATTGTCTGCGTAAGCGGGTGGCGCTGCTGATCGAGCTGGAGCTGGACGGCGCAATTCTCTATCGTGATGAATTGCCGCCTTCGGGCCTGGCCGGTGATGGTGCCTCGACCGCCTACAGGAAGTTTCCCGTGCCTGCCGGTTCGCACCATCTCGTGGCACGCCTGCGTGACAGCAGGCGCGAAGACGGTTTTGATTACGAGCAGGCGGCAGTGGTTACCCTGGCCCCGCAGCAGAACTTTGTTATCGATTTCCGGCCGGAACTGGGCGGATTCCTGTTTCTGTGAGGATGCCATGGCGCTGATCGAGTGGAAAGACGAATTTTCCGTGGGTGTGCCTGATGTTGATCACGAGCACCAGGAGCTCATCGGGCTCATCAACGACCTGCATGACGCCATATCGAGCGGCGATGGCGAATACACAGTGATGGATTTTCTCGGCGAGATCTATGCACATGTCTCAGCGCATTTTGCACTGGAAGAGAAAATCATGCGTGAACGCAAGTATGACCAGTATGCGGAGCACAAGGCGGATCACGAGAACCTGCTGGATGAATTGCGCGACATCATGGACGACTACGAGGAGAACGCCTGGTTCAGCGATAACGAATTCGCGGAAGCAGTCGGAAAATGGTTTGGAAATCACTTCAGGACCAGGGATGCCCGCTTGCATAAACACCTGGGATAGGGATGTCCAGAGACCCGCGGGATTGCAGGGTGCGTTATACTAATCGTCGGCGCTTTCCTGTAGGTTGGGCAAAGCGCAGCGTGCCCAAAGCATGTAGGAACCATGCTACAGATAGGCACGTCATGTTCATTCCTTTGCCCATCCTGCGAGCTTTGTTTATGCGTTCCACGCACCGAAATAAATTGCAGGGTACGTTTTCGCAGAGACTCCCGGGATTTGATGGGCACGGCCTTGCGGCCTTTGCCCATCCTGCAGCCTCGGCATCCCCGTGCAATTGTAGAGTGCGTTCAACGCACCGAAATATATTGCGGAGCAGGTTCTATTTTCGAACAGGGCACGCTGCACGAAGTACGCCCTACGCATTGTGGAGTGCCTAGCAGGCGCGATATGTTAAGGAGCGGGGTCAATCGCGCCTGCAAGGTGCTCCTGCGGGTGTCGGGTGGTTCGCAGAAGTTCAGTGGCTGGTCCCCTCCGAGCGGTGAATCTTGTTGTAGACGTTGTATTTGCCTACCGGCTTTTTCATGGGGATGCGCTTGACCTCCTCGAGGCTGTCGGCGTCATAGACCACGATGGCGCCGTCCATGTCCCAGATGCTGAGCAGGGCGTATTTGCCGTCACGGGTAAATTCGACATGCGCTGAGGTCTTGCCGGGCGCCGGCCGCAGGGTGCGGGCTATTTCCAGTGTCGACTTGTCGATGACGTGCATGGCGTCCCGGTCCGGCCCGGAGAAGACATCGACCCAGGCATAACGCGAGTTCTCGTGGCTGCGCATGAAAAAGCCCGGGCCCAGGGTGTCGATCTTCTTCAGCGTGTTCCAGTCGCGGGTGTCGATAACACTCACCACGCCGTCCTTCAGGTTGGGGCTGGCCAGGACGGTGGTGTCGCGGTACGGCCAGGTAATGCCCGAGCCGAGGTGAGGCATGCCGGGCAGGTCAACATCGGCGATCTTGCGGCCGACATCCAGGTGCACCACCTGGCCGTTGCTGCCGTTGCGCGCCGCGCCGATCAGGTGCCGGTAGGCCGGGTCGAAAAAGAAATCATCGACATAGTCATCCAGCCGAATACGCCGGACCGGGAACCGGCCGGCCTCGGCGATGCCTTCCTCCATGCGGTAGTCATGCACCAGACCGCGGTACACCGGTGGCGGATCGTCGGCGTAGCTGATTTCCCAGATCTCCTGCAGGTCCTTCAGGGCGATGATGAAACTCTCCCGTGGCGGCGCCGTGTAAACGGCACTGACCCGCGAACTGGTACCGTGGTCATCCGTTACCGGGATGACCTTGACCAGGCTGAGGTCGCGGGCATCCAGCAGCACCAGGCTGTGCGGCAGGTAGTTGCCCACCATGACATAGCGGTCGTCGGCGGACACCGCCGCGTTGCGGGTATTGATGCCGGCGCGGACCTCGGCCACGGTCTCCAGCCGGTACATGTCGAACTTGCTGATCCAGCCGTCGCGCGAGGCGAAGTAGACATAACGGCCGCTGGAGGAATATTTGGGGCCGCCGTGCAGGGCATAACGCGATTTGAAACGGTGGATCGGCTCCAGCCGGTCGCCGTCCAGCACCGTGACGTGATGATCACCGGCCTCGACGACCAGGAACAGGTTGAGCGGATCGGCCTTGTAGGCCGGCTTGAGACTGGCTGCCGTGGCCGCCAGCAACTCCGGCTTGTGAACGACGTGGCTGGCACGGATCTCGGCCGCGTCCCATACGGGCATCCGGTCAGGGACGGTGTAGATGTAGGCGACCAGGGCATCGATCTGTGGCATGTCGAGCTTGCCCTCGAAGGCGGGCATCTGGGTGGCCGGTAGGCCACTACCAATGACCGTGGCCGCATTGTCCCTGCGCAGGCGCCGGAGATTATCGGGCAGCAGGGCCGGTCCCGTGCCGCCGAGGCGATCGGCGCCATGACAGCCGGCACAATGTTCCGTGTAGAGTGCCGCGACGTCTGGCACCGCAGCGGTGGCAGGGACGCTGATGGCGGTAAGGACGGTAATGAGCCAGTAAAGGTAGGGGTATATGCTGATCTTATTCATGGTTAGAACAATCTTGCTCGGTGCGCAGAGCGCACACTACAGGTATTCGTTATGGCGGGAGAATAGGGATATAGGGCGATCTCTGTGCACCACAGGATTCAACTCGCGCGGCGAATAGTGCGTACCTTCAGCGCCAGTGGCTCCGGTTGTGCGTCGGCATAGTCCGCCGGGTCGATGTTCAGTTCCCGGTCATCCAGGTAGCAGGCCGGGTCCTCCCACCAGGGGTCACCGGTCATCTGGAAGGCGCGCACGCGGGTGTTGCCGCCGCAGATATCCCGGAAGCCGCAGGCCCCGCAGCGGCCCCGCAGCGGCCGTGGGGTGGCCTTGAGGCCGGCCATCAGCGGGTCGCTGGTATCCGCCCAGATGTCGGAGAATGGCCGTTCCTTGACGTTGCCGAGATTGTAGTTCCACCAGAAGGTGTCCGGGTGCACGTTGCCCAGGTTGTCGATGTTGGCGATATTGACGCCGGAGGCGTTGCCGCCCCACTGCCGCAGCCGTTGCTGCATCTCGGCGGCGCGTTCCGGCAGCATGCGCTCGACCCACTTGAGCAAATACACGCCGTCGGCGTCGTTGTTGCT
>JAOTTU010000004.1 GCA_029864225.1 Gammaproteobacteria bacterium
ATTCTCTGATCTGTGTATTTAATGATCATTCTCAACCAAAGAAACCACGCAGATTAATACATCAGTCCTAATAGAAAGATAGTGGTTATATGGGTTATTACGTATTGCAGGGACTGATCAGCAACCAATCGGAAGTGATGATGCAAATCCTGGAGTAAATAACTTTATACGATTGCAGCCGCCGAAGGATAGAATAGAGCAGGAAATAGTCACCTGACTAAATTACTCAAGAATTATTCCAGCGACGGTCTGAATGGATCGAGACCCGTCAATAAGCATTGAACAATCAGGGCTACCAGTCGAACTTTAGCTTGAACATCAATGCCCGTTTCTCCTCGGCCAGGTTCTCGAATTCCACTGCCATGGTCTTGCTTTTGTTTATATGGAAGCTTGTACTACTGGTTGCCAGACCAACGGCCGCACCCAGGAGGTTAATGCCCATTTCCGGCACCCGCAGTGAAGTAAGTCTTTCCTGAGAGTAGGATGTCAGGGCACGGCGTGCCAGGCGGAGATTATTCCGGGATATCTCACTGTAATCTTCAGGCGTCATCTGGGGGTTGACCGGTTGCCATTGATCGCGGTCGGTCCCGATGTTGACCAGCCGCATATCCCTGTCTTCTGCATAAGCCATATTGCTCACGGCCAGCAACAGGGCGAGTACCCATCCCGATGTGCGCGACATTATGGATTTCCTCAGGTGATAACTATTACTTAAATTCCTCTGTTCGCAGTTTAATTTCCATGACCCAAGTCATGTTTTTGACAAAAATACCTTCGGGCCTGTTACGACCAATTATTAAGGAAGCTCTATTAATTATTATCCCGTCATCCCGGCGAAGGCCGGGATCCAGTAACCGACTGAATTTTATGAACTGGATTCCGGCACTCAGCTCCGCTCCGGCCGGTATGACGACACATCAGAGGTTCCTTATATTATTAGATTATTTAGCACAATATTCGATTTTCCCCTTAACCGCACACCCAATCCTCTGAAGCATATCACCCGCCTTCGGATGGCCGGACAATGCAAGTCCCGATCCGCAAGAAGGTGCGACAGTTGGTTTCAGGCGTTCCGGTGGGCGGCGAGATGCTTCCCTGTCTCGACCGGATCCGGTTTTGCCCCCCCTCCCCCGGCTCTGGCGGGCTGGTCTTCAGCAGGACCAGGCGGAATCTGGTGCCTGACCAATATAACTCATCGAGAGCTCTATTTGGATCCAGGCTGTGTGAAATCTCGACAATCCCCGTTAATTCAGTGTGAAGATTTTGGCAGCGACCATGAGCCTACGTTAGCGATCAGCAGTATTTATTCTGGCTTCACGTTTCACATCGGCTGGAACAAACATGATGGCGAGACCAATTAGAGCAGAGACAATAAGCAGGTCATCAAGATGACCTATCACAGGGAGGAAGTCCGGGATAATGTCGATGGGAGTTGCAAGGTAGACAATCGCGAGACCGATCAGCCACCTGGAGATGCGCGGTGTGCGGGGATGTGAAGCCACTGCCCGATAGTAGGTCGCGTGCCGCTTGAATCCGTTGGTGAGTGATTTCCATCGGCCCATTTTCAAATCATCACTGTATTCGAGAACGGTACCTTTTTCACAAGCGCTGTAATGACAAACATCGCGATTCTTAACGGCATGAACATGATGACTATCCTTGTATATGGCAAGAACTATGCGGCCTTACGTTTAAGCTAAGGGGTCGCGTGTTTTATGCACGGTCCTGGGTGAAACACGTACTTGGGCACCTTAATATGACAGGGCCTTCGGGAAACCGGTGATCTCCCCGGCCTGCTGGAGTGCATCACCGGCAGGTCGGGGCACTCACCCGCTCGTCAGCGCCTCGAGTACCTCCCAGCGAATATAGCAGGCCTCAAGTTCACCTCTAACCGATTCCAGGCGCTCCAGGGTCGCGGCGATGCCATCACCCGATTGCTGATAGAACCCGGGATCGCTGACGTTCGCCTGCAACCCGGCCTGTTCCGCTTCCAGCGCCTCTATCCTTGCAGGCAGGGTGTCCAGTTCTCGCTGATCCTTGTAGGACAGCTTGCGCGGTTTCCCCGCCGGCAGTTCCGTCCCGGCCGTCGCAGTCTGCTTTTCCGCCTTCGTTGCAACTGAGGATTTCCCGGTCTTGCGCTGGCGCAGCCAGTCGCTGTAGCCGCCAACGTATTCGCCGATGCGGCCATCCCCCTCGAAGACCAGCGTACTGGTCACGACATTATCAAGGAAGGCACGGTCGTGACTTACCAGCAACAGGGTGCCCTGATAATCCATCAGCAGCTCCTCCAACAACTCCAGTGTTTCCACATCGAGGTCATTGGTGGGTTCGTCGAGTATCAACAGGTTCGCCGGCTGGGCAAACAGCCGCGCCAGCAGCAGGCGGTTGCGCTCGCCGCCGGACAGGGTGCTCACGGGCGATTGCAGGCGTTGCGCGGGAAACAGGAAATCCTGCAGGTACCCGGCCACGTGCCGGCTACGACCATTGATGGTCACCCGCTGACTGCCCTCACCGACGCTGTCCATCACCGAGGCAGCCGGGTTCAACTGGGCACGCTGTTGGTCGAAATACGCGCTCCGCAGTCGGGTACCACGCTGGATGCGGCCGCGATCGGGGGTTAGTTCGCCCACCAGCAGCTTGATCAAGGTGGACTTGCCGGCACCGTTCGGCCCGATGATGCCCACGCGGTCGCCACGCAGGATGCTCGCCGAGAAGTCCCGGATGACCGTATGCTCGCCAAAACTGAAGTTGACGTCTTCGGCTTCGAATATCAGCTTGCCGGAGTGCTCCCCCTCTTCCATCCGCAGGTTCACCTTGCCGATCCGGTCGCGGCGCAGGCGGCGCTGTTCCCGCAGGGCCTTGAGCGCACGCACCCGGCCCTCGTTACGGGTGCGGCGTGCCTTGATGCCCTGGCGGATCCAGGCCTCTTCCTGGGAAAGCCTCTTCTCGAATTGTGCGTTGTGCCGGGCCTCTGCTCCGAGCTGCTCCGCCTTGCGGCGCACATAGTCGTCGTAGTTGCCCGGCCACGAGGTCAGCTGCCCGCGGTCCAGCTCGATAATGCGTGTCGCCAGTCGGCGCACGAAGGCGCGATCGTGGCTGATGAACATCAGCGCACCGGAAAAATCCGCCATGAAATCTTCCAGCCACGTGATCGCATCGATGTCCAGGTGGTTGGTGGGCTCGTCCAGCAACAGCACATCCGGTTCACAAACCAGCGCGCGCGCCAGCATCACCCGCCGTCGCCATCCCCCGGAGAGCGACGGGAAGGCGGCATCACCATCCAGGCCCAGGCGCGACAGCACCGTCTCGACCCGCTGCTCCAGCTGCCAGCCGCCGGCGGCCTCGAGCTCGTGCTGCAGCCCGGCGAGGCGCTCGAGGGCGGCCGGGGTGTGCGCCTGTTCCAGGGCGCTCGCCGTGTGGTGATATTCGGAAATCAACTGGCCCAGTTCGGGCATCCCCCCGGCCACGACATCGAAGACGGAATCATCACTGTCGAGGGCAACATCCTGCGCCAGGTAGGCGATGCGGGTCGCCGAGCGCACCCATAGACTGCCATCATCCGGCACGATCTCGCCGCTGAGGATGCGCATCAGGGTCGACTTGCCCTCGCCGTTGCGTCCCACCAGGCAAACGCGCTCACCCCGGCGCAACTCCAGGACCGCCTCATCCAGCAGGGGGCGGTGGCCAAAGGCCAGGGAAACCTTGTCCAGGCGCAGCAGGGGCATGTGGCTAGCGGGTGGTTGACTAATCGGGTATGAACGAAAAAAACCGGTGATCACTCCGCGTCATTCTAGCGCAAGCGGCAGGGGATGGCGCGCCCCGCAGCGGGACGTTGTCTCCGGGGCCTTATTTCCAATCGGCAATGAATACATTGGTCTCACCCTTCACCTTGCCGAAGCGGTTGGAGGCAAATACCAGCTGTTTGCCGTCATGAGAGAACATCGGAAAGCCGTCGAAACCTTCGTAGGTGGTGATGCGCTCGGTCACTCGCGTCTCGACATCAATCAAGTAAAGGTCGAAGTTGCGCCCCTTCGGGTCATGCATATTGGACGAAAAGATGATGCGCCGGCCATCGGGGTGCCAGTAGGGACCGAAATTGGCCGCCCCGTTGCGGGTAATCTGGATAGGCTTGCGCTCCTCGAGGTTCATAATGAACAGCTCAAGCTTGCCGGGCCGGATCAGGCCCTCGGCCAACAGTTCCCGGTAAGCCTCCAGCGCCTGTCCGCCGGGGCGGGAGGCACGCCAGGTGATCCATTTGCCGTCCAGGGAGAAAAACGCCCCGCCGTCATACCCGGGGGCGTGGGTCAGCTGCTCCACGCCGCTGCCGTCCGGGTTCATCAGATAGAGTTCCAGGTCGCCGCTGCGCAGCGAGGTAAACACGATTTTGTCGCCCTGGGGCGAGTACACAGCCTCGGCATCGTAGCCCTCGGTCCGGGTTAAGGGCATGGGAGCTTCGCCCTCGGGACCGGCCGTGAAGATGTCATAGCCGCTGTACAGAGGCCATACATAACCACGCGAGTGGTCCGGCCGGGGCGGGCACTGCGTGTGTTCGAGGTGGGTCGAGGCATAGATGATCGACCGGTTATCAGGCGCAATAAACGCGCACGTGGTCGCGCCCTTTCCGGAAGACACCTGGCGCACCTGGCTACCATCGGTTTGCATGCGAAAGATCGCGTCGCACAGCAGCCCATCGCGCGTGGACTGGAAGATCAGCTCGCGGCCGTCATGGGAAAAATAGGCTTCCGCATTCTGACCACCGAAGGTGAGCTGGCGGAGGCTGGCAAGGTGTCCCTCTCCGGCAAAGGCCAGCTCCGGGGCGGGTGTGCCATCGGCCCACACCCCGGCTGCCAGCGTAGCCACTGTGGTGGCGATGATTGCCGTGAATCTACGCATCATCATTGCGTGTATTCCCCTGTTCTCAAATGTCAGCGCATGATCACCCGGGCCGTGGTCCGGGCGTCGGCACCCTTGCGTTGATAGCGGATCCTGAGCTCGTCGCCCGGATTCAGTTGATTCAGTACCCGCGCGTAGTCGCGCAGGTCGTTGACCGCTGTTTCATTCAGCTCGAGGATGATATCGCCCGCCTCGAGTCCGGCCTGCGCGGCCGGTGTTCCGGCACCCACCCCGTCGAGGCGCACCCCTGCCCCGCCCCAGGCGTAATCCGGTAGCGTGCCCAGGCTCACCCGGCGTGGTGTTTCCGCCGCTGTTGCCTCGATGCCCTGTTGTGTCCCACCCGGCATGGCGCTCAGGGGCTGCGACCGCTGTCCGAGGTAGTCCGCCGTCTCTTTCAGTACCCCGGCAACCTTTGCCAGCCCCGTGCTATCGATGCGTTCCGGGGTATCACCAGGGCGGTGGAAATCCGCATGGGCGCCGCTGAAGAACTGCACGGCCGGCACACCGGCGGCAATGAAGCTGGCCTGGTCGCTGGACCCGATATCATCGGCCACCTCGCGCACCGGGACCCCGGTGACGTAGCCGGCCCCGCGCAGGATGTGCACCCATTCAGCCGCTGTGCCGGTACCGAACACCATCAGTGGCTGTTCCCCGAGACGTCCGACGGTATCGAGGTTGAGCATCGCGATCATCTTCTCCACCGGGTAGCCGCCGGCAGCGGCCTGCTGCAGGTAATGCCGGGACCCCAGACGACCGCTCTCCTCGCCGGTAAAGGCAACAAAGATGATGCTGCGCGGGCGCGGCTGGCCGGCCAGCACCCGTGCCAGCTCCAGCATCACTGCCACACCGCTGGCATTGTCATCGGCGCCGGGGTGCAGGCGGCCCCGGTCTTCGGTACGCGCCCCGGTTTCCCCGTGACCGAGGTGGTCGTAGTGGGCACCGATCACCAGGCTCTCGCCGGACCGCTGCGGGTCGTAGCCGGGCAGGATGCCGATGACATTCATCAGGGTGACTCCTGCCTGGGATCCGCTCCCCGGGACATGCCAGGACTGCAGGAAGGCATCACTGCCTGCAGCACCCGGCTGCAGGCCGGCGGCCCTGAACTGCGCGGTGATGTACGCCGCGGCCCGCTCCAGTCCCGGCGAACCGAGACCCCGGCCCTGCAGGGATTCGGATGCCAATACCTCGATGTCACGCTGCATGCGGGTGGTCGAGAACTGCGCCCGTGGCTCGGCCAGCGGGGCACGCGGTGCCAGGCGCGCCTGCCCGGAGGTCTCTGCCAGCGTGACAGACAGCGGTGAATCCACCACCGGCCACTGCCCCTTGAGGACATTGGTCGGCTCCGTGCCGGTAAAGGCGAGGTAGCTGTAGCGCCCGTAGTGCGGCAGCTTGCGGCCCAGTCCCGCCAAGGCCGCGGGCTCATCCGCGGCCAGCCAGCCCAGCGCCTGGTCGGGATTGGCGGGGTGCCGCGCCATGACGACCACGGCGTGTTGCGCACGCGACAGCGGCGTCGCGTCGATCACCAGTGTGTCGTCCGCGTCGCTGAAGGCATAGTCCCTGAGGGCGCGGACCGGCTGATCGCGAAAGCGGTTGTCCCAGCCGAACAGCCACACCGCGCGGTCATCCGGCAGCTGCTCGAGGTCATGGTCCACGACGATGCTGAATTTTTCCGGATCACCCGCCTGCCAGGCAGCGGCCAGCGCGTCGTAGGCCGTGCGCAGCGCCGCCGGTGCCGCGGCCGGCAGCACCATCAGGACTCGATCGGCCCCCATGGCCTGGCTGATGGCCGGCGGGATCTCGTTGCGATCCAGGCGCCGGAACAGGTCGAACTCGGGATCGATGTCGAGCCGCAGGGGCCTGGCCGGCAGTTCCAGTTCCAGGACCTGGTTTGCTTTATCCACCACCAGCACGTCCTGCCAGGCCTTCTCCCGGCCTTCCAGCTGCACAGCCACCGGCACCCGCAGGGTGTAGGCCGCACCCGGCTGGGTCTGTTCGAGCCGGGCGGTGAGCCGAAAACCGGCACCGGTATCCTGTGCCTCGGCATGCGTGACCCGCAGCGCCGGGGCCCCGCTGCGTTCCACCCACTGTTCGAAGAAGGCCTGCAGCGGCTGCCCGGCCACGCCGCTGAAAACGGCTGCCACGTCCGCAAAACCAGTCACCCGGTAGCGCTGCTGCCGGTAGAGTGTCTGCAGCCCCTGTTTGAACACCGCGTCCCCCAGTTGCCGGCGCAGCATGTGGAACAGCATAAGCGTCTTGCCGTAACCGACGGCCTCGCTCGCTGCACTGTGGCGGCTGCGAAAGGCGGTCAGGGGAAATTCCTGCCGGTGGCGCACGTAATCGGTGTATTTCTGCAGCACACCGCGGCGGTAGTCGGCACCCTGTCCGCGCTGTTCCTTGATCAGGTGATCGGCGAGGTAGCTGGTCAGGCCCTCGGCCCAGTTACCACTCCGGTAGTCGACGTAGACACTGTTGCCCCACCAGTTGTGCAGGATCTCGTGGGGATAGGAGGAATGCAGGATGAAGGGAAAGCGGATCACCTTCGGCCCGAGCAGGGTAAACGAGGGCATGCCATAGCCGGTCTCCCAAAAGTTTTCCACCAGCGCGAACTTGGTATAGGGATAGGGCCCGATCAGGTCGTTGTAGAGCTGCACGTACTCGGCCGTGGCATCCAGGTATTGCTCTGCCAGCGCCGGGTCGGGCTCGCGCAGCAGGACCATGGCCTGGACCCCGTCGGTCGTGCGGGTGTATTCGCTGAAGCGGCCGGCAACCAGGTAGATCTCCTCCTGCGGGGAGGCGCAGCGCCAGTGTTCCTGTAATGGCTGTTCACCGGCATCCCTTGCCAGGCGCTCGCCCTGGGTCATGCCGCTCCAGCCCGACGGAAGCTGCAAATGGAGATCAAAGCTGACCCGCTCTCCCGTGACCTGCGGGTACCAGTAACTCTGACCGGCAAGAAACACGCCGCGGGCATCAATCATCCCTGGCGTCTCGCGAAAACCGCGCGCGTACTCCTCGCCCTGCTGGCGCAAGGCATGGTGAATGCGACCCTGATAACGCAGCACGAAGCGCGCCTGCCCGGCAGGCAGGTCCACACGGTAACGGCGCGGGACCATGTCGGCAGCGTGCGCTGTGATATTCAGCGCAGGCAGCGCCTTCAGCTGACCCGCACTGCCCACCAGTTCCGGGGCCAGGTCGGGATGCAAGTGGATTTCCAGGCTGGTGGCCGCGGTATCCGCACGGGTAATGGTGTCGGTCACCTTGATACTGTGCTGTTGCGGGTTGAGTTGCACCTCCAGCCGATGGTGCAGCTGTGCCTGCAGTGACAGCGGCAGCAGCAGGCAGGACGCCAGCAGCAGGTGCTGAAGGACGCGGTGCCTGGTCATGGCTACCTCATCCCTGCGCGGGCTAATACAGCACAATCTCGTGACTCAACGTTTTCGCGCTCCGGAACCAGCGCCGGCGCTGTACATCGAGCGTGATGCCATCGCCTGGCTTCAGGTTCCACATGATAAGTCGCAGGTCAGCCAGTTCGTTAACGGGCAGGTTATTGATGGAGACGATGTGGTCACCCGGCCTGAGACCGGCCTGCTGGCAGGGGCTGTCCGCCAGGCAGTGTTCAATCAGGAGCCGGCCTTCCTGCTCCTCAAGCAGGGCACCGAACTTGCCGGCCGGCGGCAACGACTGCGGTTGCGGCAGTAACAGGTAGTCCGCCAGCCCCGCTTCCAGCTGGCCGTGCCAGTTGTTCAGGATGATGGCCATATCGCCCCCCAGGCGCCGCTGCAGCCGTTGGGGGATACCGCTGCCATAGGCCAGGTGTCCGGCCCCGGCCAGCAGAACCATGGTGTAGTCGGGATGCGCCTCGAGGTAGTCGGCAGCACGCTCCGCCATACCCTCGTCCCAGAGCAGCTGTACCTCGAGAAAACCGTCAAAACCGCGTCCATCAATATCGGGGTGCTGTTCATAAATATCCCGGAGACGCTCTGCGTAGGCCGTGTCGGAATGATCGATGGCCGCGGGGACTTGGCCGCGCTCTGATTCCGTCAGGCCCTCGATGCCGACGCGGCCGACCTTTTCAGTCAGTTCAACCGGAAGATTCAGCGCCACCACCGACAGCTTGTGCTCGCGTGCGTAGGCCAGGATCGCGGCGTAATGCCGGAAGTCAAATCGCCAGCGACGGTAATACTCGGTCCCGCGCAGCAATTCCTGCTCATCCAGTTCGCCCTGAATATAACCATCGAGGATGTCCTGAAACGGTTGCTGGAAGGCCTCCATGCCGATGACCAGGCGCGGATTGAGGGCATGCAGGCGACGGATGATCTCCAGCTGTGTCAGGTGGTGCTCATAGCGGTCGTGTGTCTCACCGACCAGGACCACCTGCTTGCCGGCCAGTTCGGGAATAATGTCTTTCAGTTGCGCCGCGGCGCGCAGGTCCAGCACCGGAGTAACGGTCGCCGTCTCGGCAGCGCCGTGAGCGTGCACTGAAGGCCTGTGCGGGTGATGTTCGAAAACCTGTTCCGCCATTTGTCCCGGCTGCACCCTGGTCGCGCAAGCCGCGAGCACAAACGGTGTCAGCAACAGCGCAAACCGGCGCCACAGGCGACGGTAAAGTGAATGACTAGACCTCATCGACACGGTCAGATCGGTCAGGGCGTGTCTTCCCTGTCTGTGGAACATCGGCATATTCATTAGTCTTCATCTGCATTGCTTGGTTCCGGCTCAGCGCCGACCCTGCTCGGCCTGTTCCGCACAGGCAATGCATTGCGCAGCCACGGGGTCGAAGTCAAGCCGCTTGCGGGCGATCGGTTCGTTGCAGCTGACACAGTGCCCGTAGTCGCCCTGCTCGATGCGCTGCAGTGCGGCCGCTATCCTGCGCAGCTCGATTTCCCGGCGGCGGCCGCGTTCCTGCGACATCGCCTGCCCCTGCAGGGCATCCATCCTCGACAGGCGCCCGACGCTGGTCTGATCCAGTTCAACGATCCTGGCCGCCTCATCGCCAGTCTGCTTGAGATGGGTCAATTCCTGTCGCAGCGCCTCCAGGCGTCGTTTGTAGACGCCAAGTTCCCTATCATCGAACACCAGCAATATTCTCCCGTCAGCGGGTATTGAACGTCGTTCTATGGAAACAGGTAACTTTAGTAGGGTCAATTACAACACACGTTGCGTGATACCTGGACGCCACAGCAACCGCCCATTCTTTACTTTATATTATATATTGACCTTGATTTTTTATTTTATTTAATTAATATCGATATTATAATGAATATTATTAAATGACACCCTGGCATGGCATACACCCATAATCACTGTTCATACTGTGGTGGCAGCATGCGGATCTCGGCGCTCAGCTGCGGGGATTGCGGGCTTACCTATGGCGGGGATTTTTACACACCACGCCTCTACCGACTCGGTGCCGATGACCAGCAGTTCGTCGAACTGTTCGTACTGGCAAGTGGCAGTCTCAAACAAATGGCGCAGTTGCTCGGCGTGTCATATCCCACCGTCAGAAACCGTCTCAACAAGCTGATCGGGGTACTGAAGGAGGAAAAACAAAAGGATGAAATACGCAAGCAGAAGATACTCGAGGATATCGAAGCTGGCCGCATCTCCGCAAAACAGGGGATGCGCATGATCGATGCAATATAAGAGGTAATTATGGAGACACAACTCTCGGACGAAGACCGAATTATCCGCATGCTCGATGAGGGCAAGCTCACGCAGGAAGAAGCGGACCGTCTGCTGAATTCGATCCACGCACACCAGGCCCGTGATGCGGCCCTGGCCAAACAACTCGAACGCCGGCCTGGTCCGCAACGAGGACGCCTGGTATCACTGCTTCTGTTGTGCGGTGTATTCCTTGTGATCGGCCTGGTTAGCAGCGTGCTGCACTATCACCAGCCAGACCTGTCCAGCGTAACCGAAAGTGCCGGAGTCACTCCCCTGTCAACCGATCAACCCGAAGGCCGGCTGATAGACCTTGCAGGATTGACCAAAGAAAGGAGAACCACCATGGGTAATGCCAAATCATTCTCGGCCTCGGTATTTGTCGTCGTCATCGCCGCCGTTGTCGGTGTGGCGATCCTGCTGATCTTCAACGGCTTGATCGATGCACGCGAAAAGGTCAACGCCGGCTGGGCGCAGGTGGAAAACCAGTACCAGCGACGTCTGGACCTGGTTCCAGTGTTGATCGACGGTGTAAAAACCTACATGGAGCATGAGCATGACACACTCACGTCCCTGACCGAAGCACGCGCCAACGCACTGGGTGCAAACGACGCACTCGCCGGCAGGCCACCGGAAACAGAGCAGCAGATGCGTGCCGTCGAGGCCTCCCAGGGCAAGGTGCAATCGGCCCTGGCGCGCTTGTTTGCCGTAGTGGAAAACTATCCGGATCTCAAGGCGAGCCAGAACTTCCTGACCCTGCAGGACCAAATCGAGGGCACCGAGAACCGGATTGCCGTCGAACGGCGCAACTACAACGAATGGTCACGCCGCTATAACACGAAGACAATGAAATTCCCCTCCAACGTGATTGCCAATGCAGTCGGATTCGAGAGCAAACCCTACTTCCAGGCAGAGACTGCGGCACTCGAGGGACTCAAGGATCCGTTCGGACGCAGCCAGCAGTAAGCAATGCAGCGGTTACGCTGGTTTGTATCCGTCGCCGTGATTGCAGGCGGCTTCGCGTTGCTGGTTGGCCACCATACACAAAAAGCCCGGGAACCGGCCGAATTACCTGACTTCAGCCTGGCACAACGACCACAGGGTGACCGTTATCTGTTCGACTATGCCCACCTGCTCGAGCACTACACTGAGGGAAGCGAAAAATACCTGCACAGAATTGCACAACGCTTTCACATGGAAGCCGTCATCGTCAGCCTGCCTGATCTGGGTCAGGCAGGCAATATCGAGGAACTCGCCGTTGATATTGTGAACCATTGGGAAATCGGCCGGGACCATGAAGGCCGCGGCCTGCTCCTGTTGCTGGTGAATGAAGAGAAACAGGTAAAACTCGAAGTTGCCTATGAACTGGAAGACGTATTTACCGATGCCTTCACTGGATATATTGAAGACCTGCAGCTGAAACCCTATTTCCTGCGCGATGACCTCGGCACCGGCCTGATAGCCGTCATGGAGGAACTGGAACAACGCGCCCGGCTCAAGCATCAGAGCAATTACACGCCGGGCGTGATTGCACAACTTGACGCGGCGCTGCTGGCGGGAGGCGCCGGTGCAAAACGGCGGCTTGCCCGTTACCGGGAAACAGAATCCTTGCCCGACACGCCATCGTCGGAACTAACCGACGGCGCAGCAACCCCCCAGGAAGCCTGGCGCACCATGCTCACGAAATGGGACGGTAAAGGCAAGCAGCTGAAGGCAGATATCTACACTGAAATGACCAAGCTGGCCATGGGTGACCAGAACAATCCGGAAAAGCGCACCCTGTCCGCACTCGCGCACTGGAAATCGGCAGATTTCCAGGTGTTGCAGGATGGCGATCATGCAGTCATTTATTTCGGTAACGTCAAGGGATGGAACAACGCGCCGTTCCTGTTCTGCAACACCTCGGGGGGCTGGAAATTCGATATTGTTCACCAGCGCCGACTCGTCGTCATGGACCAAAACCCCGACTGGAAGGTGGAGCAGGGAAATTATCCCTATGTAAACCTGCTTGACCAGGTACCCCAGTCCACGGGCAAGGACCTGCCTGTTGATCAGGAGGATCTCTATAGCTGTGCGCGGGATAAAGACATAGCCGATGAAATCCGCGCACTGGAACAGCGGAATGCAAGTGATCCCGACAATTTCGGCGTGGTCATGGCGCTGGCCCGGCTCAATGTGATTACCGGACGACGGCCAAACCATGTAAACCCGCTGATAAAGCAGGCAAAAAGACTTGATCCCGCCAGCGCAGAACCCTATAAATATTCCGCCATCTACAACGTCAACACGTTTTTTCAGTATCAGACGGCGCTCAAGGAGATAGAGGCCTATATTGACAGACGCCCGGATGACGTGTTCGGTTACAATTTTCTTGGATTCCTCCACTATCGTCTCGGGGAATACAAGAAGTCCGTCGATGCCCTGGAGAAGGCAGTCAACATCAGCGGGGACAACGCCTACGCCTATGCCTTGATGGCCCGCGATTATGCCTTGCTGTACTCCAGCACCAGCGCTATCGATCCACGCCGCGCCCGTTATAAAAAGGCAGCACTGGATATGCTCTCTAAGGCCGAAGCTGTATCGGCGCCGGAGACACTGCGAATTAAATGGTTGAAATCCTGGCTGCACAGGCGTGAAATCATCTAACACATGACCATTCCAGCAAACACGCCACTCAAGCAACCATCAGCCAGGTTATCCCGCCGGGAGTTTTTGCTGTTTGCGGGTGGATCACTGCTGCTTGCCGCCTGCGGTGACGGGCTGCGCGGACGCCGTCCGCGCGTCGGCCTGGCCCTCGGCGGCGGCGGCGCCAAGGGACTCGCGCACATACTGATGCTCGAGGCGCTGGATGAACTCGGTATCCGTCCGCACCGGGTCGCCGGTACCAGCATCGGCGCCGTTGTTGGTGCGCTGTATGCAGGCGGCCTCAGCGCCACCCAGATCCGGGCATTAATCGAACAGTTCCTGGTAAACCGGGTCGAGGCCGACCGCAAACTTTTCGCCCTGCCGGCCTCACTGCGCTGGCTGGACTTCATCGATCCGGCATTCGGCTCCGGCGGACTCCTCGACAGCAGTGATTTTATCGCCTTTCTCGGCGAGACCATCCACGCAAGCCGTTTCAGCGATCTCGAGATACCCCTCAAGGTGGTCGCTGCAGAGCTGTGGTCCGGAGCACCGGTGGTACTCGACTCCGGCCCGTTGCTGTCCGCGGTGCAGGCCAGCATGGCGGTACCCGGCGTCTTTCCCCCGGTCGAACGTGACGGGCTCAAACTGGTCGACGGGGGTGTCGCCAACCCCCTGCCCTTCGACCTGCTCAGTGACGAGTGTGACCTGGTGATCGCGATTGACGTCAGCGGCGATTACCAGCCCGAGGACGGCGAAGAGCTCTCATCCATGGGCGTGGTGTTTCACAGCTTCCAGATCATGAGCCAGAACATCCTCGCCGAGAAACTCCGTTACCGGCATCCGGATATCTATATCAAGCCCGAGCTGAAGAATGTACGCATGCTCGAGTTCTACAAGGCGCGCGAGGTATTCGACGGGGCACTGCCTGCAAAACAGCAACTGACCAGGGCCCTGAAAAATGTTCGCGGCCTGACGAAGCCACACCCCGGCTGCAGCATACGTACGCAACAAAGGTAACTGCATCCGGACCCTGGGCAGGCTTCTGACCGTACAAAACCAACAAAATAAATAACCAAAAAGCAGACCATGACCACCGAGACCAGCCGCGTCAGGTACGTACTCGAAAACCCCGTACACTTCACGGGCAGCGTCATCCGCGGGTTTCGTGCCAACCAGGGCTTCCTGCTGGCCGGTGCGGTCGCCTACTACACCCTGCTGTCGATCGTTCCCATGCTGGCGCTTATCCTCATCGTGCTGTCGCAGCTAACCGACCTGCAACTGCTGCTGGACACCACGCGCGAATATCTCAGCCTGGTGACGCCGGGACAGGCGGACAACCTGACGACGCAGCTCACTGCCTTCCTGCATGACTGGAAGCTGGTCGGTGTCCTCGGCCTGCTCATGCTGCTGCTGTTCAGTTCGCTGGCCTTCACCACGCTGGAAAACGCCATGTCGGTTATCTTCCTGCACCGCGTGGCGATCCACCGCCGGCACTTCCTGATCTCGGCCATTATCCCCTACTGCTATATCCTGTTCCTGGCACTCGGCCTGTTCCTGGTGAGCACGGTAAGCGGCATCCTGGATTCATTGGACGCACGCAGCTTCACCTTCATGGGCCAGGTCTGGTCATTCAGCGGCCACACCACCGGTGTCATCTACGGCATCGGGCTGGTCGGCGAGGTGCTGCTGCTGTCTTCTCTCTACCTGGTGATGCCGATAGGCCGCCTGGCTCCGAGCCATGCCCTGATCGGGGGTGTCACGGCGACCGTCCTGTGGGAACTGACACGCCACTTCCTGATCTGGTATTTCTCCACCCTGTCGATCGTCAACATCGTGTACGGCACGTTTGCCACCGCCATCATCATCCTGCTCAGCCTGGAGGTGGGCGCCATCATTATGCTGCTGGGTGCTCAGGTAATCTCCGAGTACGAGCGCATCGGCACTAACGAACCGGTTTCCGGCAACCTGCGCACCTGACCCGAACCGGTTCGGGCGGCGTGGTCTGCCAGCGCGGTGAAGCTGTTACCATAGGGGTGTGACCGATAAACCAGCCAGTGCCGTGCCGGTGCCAAACCCGCCGCCCCGGTTGCCTGCCACCGGACCCTCCAGCCGGACCAGGCGCTATGCGACACCGTTTCTGTGCGCCCTCCTGCTGCTGGTCAGCACCCACAGCACGGCAGCAGGACTCGCACAGGCACTGGAATACCGCCAGCAGACGCTAACGGTCGACGCCGTCACCCGGCGCGTCCAACTGCCGGCGGGCTATAGCCTGGAAGTGCTGAGCTCGGAACTGGACGGCCCACGCCTGATCAGCTTCGCCGCAAACGGTGACCTCTTCATCGGCTCCAAATCAGGCAAGGTGTACCGGCTGGCGCCGCCCTACACGCGGCCCGAGGTCCTGGTTACCCTCGACAACTATCCACACAGCGTGGCGCTGCGCCACAACGAGATCCTGATCGCGCAGACCGACGGCCTCTACCGTGCGCCCTACCAGCCGGGACAAACCCGCGTTGCAGCCGAATCGGTCACCCGGCTGGCCGTACTGCCGGGTGGTGGTGGCCACAGCAGCCGCACTGTGCGCATCGGCCCAGACAAGCGGGTGTATGTCAGTCTCGGCATCAGCAGCAACTGCAGCGACCAGTACCTGGGCGTCGACTACCCGTTCAGGGACCGGCGCGGCGGTATACTGGTGTTGAATGAAGACACCGACGCACCCCGCCTGGAACCGTTCGCAGCAGGCCTTCGCAACCCGGTCGGGTTCGACTGGCACCCGCGCAGCGGTGTGCTCTATGCCAGCAACAACGGTCCCGACCACCAGGGCTTCGAGCAGCCGCCCGAGTATTTCAGCCGCATCGATGCCGGCTCCTTTCACGGCATGCCGTGGTTCCAGTACGACGGCCAGCGCATCCGCCGGGACAACTGTATCAGGCGCCAGCCGCCGCGCCCGCTGACAGAGGTGTCGGTCCCGGTCGCGACCTTCCCCGCGCGCAATGCACCCATGGCGATAGCCTTCGTGCCGCCGGGGGCACTCGATGCACGTTTCGAGAACGACGCCGTGGTCGCGCTGCATGGTTCCTGGGCGACGCGGCCTTCCGGCAAGGCCCGGGGTGACCCCGCTAGCCGGCGACCACCAAAACTGGTGCGCGTGCGGTTCGAGGATGGCACGGCGGCCGGGGTCGATGACCTCGTCACCGGATTCCAGCTCGCTGACGGTGAGCGCTGGGCACGGCCCGTCGGCGTCGCCATCGGTCCCGACGGTGCACTCTATTTCACCAGCGACAGCGGTGCACAGGCCCTGTTTCGCCTGCGCCGCATAGCGGAGCCCGAGTGAGACTGTCCCCACAGCGCGCATGGGTCATGGCCTTCGAAGCCACGCGCCCGCCTGCCAGCTCTCCCCATCACGGTGCGCGCAGCGGGTGTACCGCTGGCACATTTCGGTGTGTTGCCCCGGATTCCCTGGGACAAGGCCTTTTATGATGACCGGCGCCCGGCGAAAGCGGTGCCCACACCGTCCTGGAACGGTTTTGCGCAGCTGCACTCGTTGACTACCCCGTGGACCGCGACCGCCCCGACCTGGCGGGAACATCCCGCCTCTCGGCACACCTACACTTCGGTGAACTCAGCCCGCAGCAGGGCTATTGCACCATCCAGCAATACACCGCAGCCCACACAAATGAAGTGAATACACCCGCCCTGGGCAGCACCGGCCGCTGTCCTGGTAGACGCCAGGATACGGCTCGGCGAAACCTACCCGGAACCCCTCGTCGACCTTTCACAAAGCCGGCGCCATGCCCTGGCGGTCTGGGATGATGTGAAGCACATGAAGACATAACGCTGCGCACTTCTGCCGTTTTATCATCACTGCCACCGGGGTTTTGCCGCCGGTTTATCCACGTGATCGTTGTATCGGCTCGTCAAAACACCCCTACAAATGGGTAGATAAGGCCATTTAGCTTGTCGCGCTGCTACTCGTGGTCAACAATAGCGGGATGGACACACCCGCCAACGTAACCGCCATCCCGGTCCCCACCCAGCTGTTCCGCGGCAAAAGCCGACTGCGCATTGCACTGGTGGGCATGCCCAACAGCGGCAAGAGCACCTTGTTCAAGGCGGTCTCGAGCACCGCGATCAACACCGGTGAACTCGCTGGCACCCACCGCGCCTACGGGGAATGCGCGGTGCAGATCGGCTTCGACGAGGCGCGCCTGGTCGACCTGCCAAGCATTCACTCACTGCATCACCAGGAACATGACGACCTGGTCGCCCTGCAGTACCTGCTGTGGGGCGACGAACAGCCGCCGATCTCGGTGCACGAACCGGGCGGGCCACCGGCCCCGTTTGCCCCGCCCGATGTCATCATCCAGGTCATCGATGCCACGGCACTGGAACGTCACCTGGAACTCACCCTGGAACTCAGCCAGCTGGCCCGCCCCATGGTGATCGCGCTGAACATGATGGACGAGGCCTGGAAGAAAGGGCTGCATATCAACAGTAAGCAACTCAGCAAGCAACTGGGTGTACCGGTAGTGCCGACGGTGGCCCTGATGGGTCGGGGCATCTCAGAGCTGTTCGAGGCCACGGTCGCTGCAGTACGCGCCGAGGCCTGCCCCCTGCCACAGCCGGCCAGCCACCATATCTGCGACAACCTCCAGCCGCTGAGCAAGGCACTGAACCGTTCTGACTTGCATGATGCCTTTCAGGTCCCGCACCCGTTCCTGGTGATGCAGATTGCCGCAGGCACCCGCTACTTCCACGAGGAGATGCAGATGCATTTCCCCGCACTGGTGCCGGAACTGGAACAGCTGCGCAGCCAGGCGGAAAGCGCCCTGCCGCGCCCGATAAACGAGGAGATCCATGCCGACCGCCACCATCGCGCGGCCACACTGTTCGAGGCGGTAACGCGCGTGGGCGCCCCGCACGAGGGACGCGGCTGGCGCTACTGGCTGGACGAACTGTTCCTGCACCCCCAGTGGGGCCTGCTGGGCAGCCTGATGGTGTTCGCCGCCGTACTTTTCGTGGTCTTCGAGATCAGCGTCTGGCTCGACTCGATGACCGCGGCGCGCCTGATCGACTGGGTGTCGGTTTGGCAGCCGCAAACAACCGGTGCGGTGATCGGACGTGCCGTGGTCGATGGCCTGATCGGCCTGGTGGGGATCGTCGTCCCCTACATGATCCCGCTGGTGCTGCTGCTGGTGGCACTGGAAGAGGCCGGCGTCATGCAGCGCATCGCCTTCGTGGTCGACCGCGGATTTCATCACATCGGCCTGCACGGCGGGGTCGCGGTCCCCTTCCTGCTGGGCCTGGGCTGCAATGTACCGGCCATCTCCGGGGCCGCCATGGCCGCCACCGGCAGGGAGCGGGTCGTCGCCTCGCTGCTGATCACCTTCGTGCCCTGCTCGGCGCGTTCCGCCATCATCCTGGCCCTGGCCGGCAAATACCTGGGCGGATTCGGGGTGCTCGCGATCTTCATGCTGACCATCATGGTGATTGCGGTACTGGGGCCGCTGCTGACCCGCCGCTACGCCGATCGCGGTCCCGGACAGGTGCAGGAGATCCCGGCCTATGCCCTGCCGACCTGGCAGGCCCTGCTGACCAAGACCTGGGGCCGGACCCGCGACATCCTCACCATCGTCACCCCCCTGCTGGTGGGTGGCAGCGTGGTGCTGGCGTTGCTCAACCATGTCGGTGCCGATGACTACATCAACATGATCTTCACCCCGATCACCAGCTGGTGGCTGGGCCTGCCGGTGGTACTGGGCGTCCCGATCCTGTTTGGCGTGCTGCGCAAGGAACTCTCCCTGCTGATGATCTACCAGGCACTGGGCACCTTCGAGGTCGGCGACTACCTCGACTGGGTACAGATCGTCACATTCCTGATCTTCCTGACCTTCTACATCCCCTGCGTGTCGACCTTCGCGGTCATGCTCAAGACCATCGGCCGCAAGGAGGCGATGTTCTCGTTGTTCCTGTCGGTGAGCGTCGCCCTGCTGGTGAGCGGCGTAATCCGCGTGCTGCTGGAGGGCGGGCGATTCCTGGCCGGGTAACACCCACCGGGGTTTAGACCTGTTGCATTGATTACCGACCCGGCCGCGTGAAACCAACCGAGCTTCAGGGCCGGCATACATCAACGGCCAGCCACAGGATGGTGCTGGCCAGCGTCGTGGCATACCATTTCCGTTTTCCGTCACCATGATGGCACAAGACAAGCGCGACAGGCACAGCAGACGTGAACAGAAACCCGAAAAATAAATATCTTGTAAAAGACTTCGATCTGAAACCGGGGCGGGTCATTGCCCGCAAGTACGAGGTCATCAAACCGCTGGGCAAGGGCTGGGAAGGCGAGGTCTATCTGGTCAGGGAAACCGCCACCCGGATCGAGCGGGCCATTAAGCTGTTTTTCCCCCAGCGCAACCTGAAGGACCGTGCCGCCCGGGTCTATGCGCAGAAACTGCACACGCTGCGTCACTGTCCCATGGTGATCCAGTACTACGCCCGGGAGACCATCACCTTTCAGGGCATGCCGATCACCGTGCTGGTATCCGAGTTTGTCGAGGGGGAGCTGCTGAGCGACTTTATCGCCCGGCAACCCGGCAAACGCCTGAGTGCCTTCCAGGCTTTGCACCTGCTGCACACCCTGTCCGTGGGCATCGAATGCATACACCAGATGAAGGAATACCACGGCGACCTGCACTCGGAAAACATCATCGTTCAGCGCTATGGCCTGGGTTTTGACCTGAAGCTTCTCGACTTCTACCACTGGGGCGCGCCAAGCAGGGATAACCTGCGCGATGACATCGTCGACATGATCAAAATTTTCCATGAAGCGCTGGGCGGGAGCCGCTACTACAGCCGCCAGTTGCCGGAGGTGAAGGCCATCTGCCGCGGGCTGAAACGCACCCTGATCCTCAAGTATTTCCGCAGTGCCGGACAACTGCGGGAACACCTCGAGACAATGGAGTGGCAACAACAATGAACCAGCCGCTGATTTATTGCGCCACGGACATGGATGACATCGTGTCGTTGGCGTTCGCCTCCGGGAAGGCCTGCGCCTATACCCGGCGCGCACCGGAAAAGACCACGCCGAATGAAGATTCCGTTGCACTGATACCCTGCGATTCCGGGGCCGGGATTCTGGTGATCGCCGACGGCATGGGTGGATCGCGTGCGGGAGACCAGGCATCGCGTGAGGCGGTCAACGCGCTGGCCGAGGCAGCCGGCAACAACTGCGACAATACCGATGCGTTGCGCGACGCGATTCTCAATGGCGTGGAACAGGCCAACACGCGCATTGGCGCAATGAACCTGGGCGCCGCCACCACGGTTGCAATCGTCGCGCTCCAGGACAACGAGGCACGCCCCTACCACATCGGCGATTCCATGACTCTGATCATCGGACAGCGCGGCAAGCTCAAGTACCAGAGCACCCCCCACTCCCCGGTGGGCTACGCCGTGGAGGCAGGCCTGCTCGATGCCGATGACGCCATCTACCACGAGGAGCGCCACCTGATTTCCAATGCCGTCGGTATGCCCGGCATGCATGTCGAGATGGGACCCAGGGTGGCGCTTGCGGCGCGTGATACGGTATTGGTCGCCAGCGACGGCCTGTTCGACAATCTGCAGGTGGACGAGATCATCGCGACCATCCGCAAGGGACCGTTGCCCGACGCCGCGGCCCAGCTCGCCCGCCACTGCCATCAGCGGATGACCCGTGCCGGCGATGAACAGCCCCACAAACCGGACGACATGAGCTTCATCCTTTACCGGCGCAGCTGACCCGGCGGGGTCCGTGCGACTGCCCGTAAAGTTAGCGCCGGCCCTGTTTTCCAGTATAATCGCTGCCCCTTGACGGTCTTCCCGCGATCGCGGGCAAATTACTCTTATGATCAGTAACCTGCGAAACATCGCCATTATCGCGCACGTCGATCATGGCAAGACCACCCTGGTGGACCAGCTCCTGAGCCAGTCCGGCACCCTCGGGGACCGCGCCGCCACGCCGGAGCGCGTCATGGACTCCAACGACCTCGAGAAAGAGCGCGGCATTACCATCCTGTCGAAGAACACCGCCATCCGTTGGGGTGATTACCGCATCAACATTGTGGACACGCCCGGTCACGCCGACTTCGGTGGCGAAGTGGAACGCGTGCTATCGATGGTCGACTCGGTGCTGTTGCTGGTCGATGCCGTGGAAGGCCCGATGCCGCAGACCCGCTTCGTGACCCAGAAGGCCTTTGACCTGGGCCTGAAGCCGATTGTGGTCATCAACAAGATCGACCGTCCCGGGTCCCGCCCGCACTGGGTGCTGGACCAGACTTTCGAATTGTTCGACCGCCTCGGTGCCAGCGACGAGCAGCTCGATTTCCCGGTGGTGTACGCCTCCGCCCTGCAGGGCTATGCCGGTGTCGAGGCCGACCAGCTTAGCGACGACATGACCCCACTGTTCAAGGCGATCGTGGAGTATGTCGAGCCGCCGCAGGTCGACCTGGTCGGCCCGTTCCAGCTGCAGGTCATCTCGCTGGACTACAGCAGCTATGTGGGCGTCATCGGCATCGGGCGCATCAGCCGCGGCACGCTCCGGACCAACATGCCGGTGACGGTAATCGACCGCGACGGCAAAAGGCGCAACGCCCGCATCGGGCAGGTACTGGGCTTCCTCGGGCTGGAGCGCATCGAGGTACCCGAGGCACAGGCCGGCGACATCATCGCCTTCACCGGCATCGATGGGCTGAACATCTCCGACACCCTGTGTGACCCGGCGGCCGTGGAGGCCCTGGCGCCGCTGAAAGTCGATGAACCCACAGTGAGTATGACCTTCCAGGTGAACAACTCGCCGTTTGCCGGCAAGGACGGCAAGTACGTCACCTCGAGGAACATCCACGAGCGCCTTACCCGCGAACTGATCCACAACGTGGCCCTGCGCGTCGATGACACCGGCGACCCGGACAAGTTCAGGGTCTCCGGCCGCGGTGAACTGCACCTCGCCATCCTCATCGAGACCATGCGCCGCGAGGGCTTCGAACTCGGCGTGTCGCGCCCAGAGGTCATCCTCCGCGAGATCGACGGCGTTCAGCAGGAACCCTACGAACAGGTCACGGTGGACATCGAGGACATCCACCAGGGCACCATCATGGAGAAACTCGGCGAACGCGGCGGCGAACTCACCGACATGATGCCGGACGGCAAGGGCCGGGTGCGCCTCGACTACATCATGCCATCACGCGGCCTCATCGGCTTCCGCACCGAGTTCCTCACCGGCACCCAGGGTACCGGTCTGATCTACAGTGTTTATTCGCACTACGGTCCCATCAAGCCGGGTGACTACGGCCAGCGCATCAACGGTGTGTTGATTGCCAACGGCGCAGGCAAGGCGCTGGGCTACGCCCTGTTCAACCTGCAGGAACGCGGACGCCTGTTCATCGGCCATGGCGAGGAAGTCTACCAGGGCATGGTCATCGGCATCCATTCGCGCAGCAACGACCTGGTGGTGAACCCGTTGAAGGGCAAGCAACTGACCAACATCCGCGCGGCCGGCACCGATGAAAACATCCTGCTGACGCCGCCGATACGCATGAGCCTGGAGCAGGCGCTGGAATTCATCGACGATGACGAACTGGTCGAGGTCACGCCGCACCATATCCGCCTGCGCAAGAAGCAGCTGCTGGAGCATGAACGCAAGCGTGCCGCCCGCACCGCCTCGGCCTGAGGGGCATTCTGTGGTGGATTGAATCGATGGGTGTTGCTGCTATCGACGCCGGGCCGGCCGTGCACACGCGTACCGATGCACATAACAGTGCTCCCCGGCTAACAGACCCAGGGGCCAGCGAAGGACCTTCAGGCGTGCAATTACCGGGTCTTGTTATACAGATACCAGGTGGCCGTGTTGATATCGATATCGTCCAGCGGCACCTCTTTGACCAGTATGTTATTCAGGCGGCGGTCGGCATGCCTGCGACGATTGTGAGGATATGCCGGGCCGGCACCAAAGCTGCGCCTGTCATCGGCCTTGCGCTGGTCCTTGATCTTGTGAAGCGACTTAAATCTCTGTTTTATCATAGTCTTTTCCTGCCATTTCCGGTCATCTGTCTGATTATTATTGTAGCCCTTCAAGCCGGGGTGTCTACTGGACAAAGGTCGTATCCCTGACACCTGCAACTTGGCAGACAACCGCTGCCGCGGGCGCCATTCGCCCCACCACATAAACGGCGACCCGATGTCCGCCGGTACCGGCATCGCTAGCGGCGGACGCACGCCACAATAGTCCGGCGCGCCAAGCGTGCCTGGGCCCTCCGTAAGGAGAGTTAGAAAATGTAATAATATGGTTGATATTTGTCACGGCCACCGCAGCCCTCTAGCTGAACCCGATGTCGCAGGGCATTATCGGGCAGGCCGTGCGCTATACAACAGGGAGAGATACTCCATTGAACAGACCATCCACGACACGCCTGCCGGGTTCCCGGACCGTTAACGGCATTGGCCTCATGGTCATCGTGGCAGCCATGCTGTTTGCGCTGTTCTACCTTGAGGGTGTGCTCTACCTGGAGCCCTGCCCGCTGTGCATCATCGACCGCGTGGTTCTGACCGGCATTGGCCTGGTGTTCCTGCTGGCCGCTATGCACAACCCCGGGCGCACCGGGCAGCGGGGCTATGCCGGTCTGAACCTGGTGCTGGTGGGGCTGGGTGGTGCGGTGGCGGGACGCCACGTCTGGCTGCAGCACCTGCCTGCGGACAAGGTGCCGGAGTGCGGTGCCAGCCTCGAGTACATGCTCGAGACCCTGCCCCTTAACCAGACCCTGCGGAAGGTGTTGCAGGGCTCGGGGGAATGCGCCGAGGTACAGTGGACCCTGCTCGGATTCAGCATCCCCGAACAGACCCTGCTGCTGTTTGCCGGTCTCGGCGGCCTGGTCCTGCTGCAGCTGTTGAGACGCTCGGACTGAAACCCGGACGCTTCAGGCAATCATCAGAACTGGCCGGTACGCAGCATGACCAGGGTGCAGGCGTGAAGACACGCAATATGACGGGATCGCAGCTGCGCTTCCAGATCATCGGACTCCGTCCCCGGGTTGAAAATCACCCGTCCCGGGTTCAGCCGGACGATGCCGTCTGCGAGGCCCCGGCTGCGTCCAGGCCCGACGTACAGCGTCAGCGTATGCACCCGCTCACGGATGGTAGTCAGCGTATGCACCACCGGCAGGCCCTCGATTTCCCTGATCTTCGGATGCACCGGGATGACGATATAACCGCCGGCCATCAGTTCCCGGAGAGTTCGGTTGGCATAGCGGGCCGGTTTCGGGCTGGCACCCAGCACGACCACCCGGTGGTCTTCCGGCCGGTCAGGCCATTTGTGACTGAATTGAGAATCAGGCATGGTGCTATGGGGCGGCAACAAACACACGGCCGTTCGTCATGAAGGGATCAGGCAGGGCTCTTTACTCGAGACGACTAACAACGCCGTCAGCTTGAAATCTGCACACGTGGAACCGGAGCACCGGCAGCGGGAATACCAGCGTGCCGGTGTCCGCAGTCAGACGCAACCGGTGGGTTTGGGGAGACCGCCGTACTTGGTGATCGGTTTCATCGGGCCGGTCATCCACATCTTGAACATGGCCTTCTGGTCAGCACCCAGGTACTTGGCAAACTTGCGGATCGGCGGCACAACATTGTTGTTCTCGTAGTACTCGCGCGCCTTGAGAATCTGTTCCCACTTCTCATCGTCGAGTTCGACCTTGTCGGCCTCCGCCATGGCGCGGGCGATCTCGGGTGTCCAGTCATTATTATCGGCGAGATAACCGTCACCGTCGCGTTTCGGGATTTCCATCTACACACTCTCCAGTCAACATTCCACACAGACCGGGCGTACCCGGCATTGGCTAGGGATTTAACAATACCTGAGTAATTTAGTCAAGTTATTTGACAGCCAGAATACCCGGACACTAGATTTTTTTGCATTTATTTACAGATAGATACAGATACTTCCTAAACAAGTATTTCAAGTCCATCGGGTGCCCCTGCCCTGAGTTTCGTGAATACTTCCGCCAGCGCCAGGGCACTGTAGGGCCTGGGGGGTACGCACCCCCAGACCGGCGCCGGCCAGGCAGGGTCATCGCGGTAGCGCACCACGTGGTGAACATGCAACTGCGGCACCACATTCCCGAGCGTGGCGATGTTGAGCTTGTCGGCCTTGAAGCGTTCGGTCAGCACGCTGGCCAGGGCGCAGGACTCGCGCAGCAACTGCTCGCGGTCGTTGGCATCCAGCTGATGGATTTCGGTGATGGCCTCCCGGTCCGGCACCAGGATGAACCAGGGATAGTTTGCGTCCTGCATCAGCAGCAGGTGGCACAGCGGGAAGCGCCCGATGACCAGGCAGTCTTTCTTGAGTTGCGGATGCAGTTCAGCCATGAGTGCACTCCCGGCCTGCCAGTTGTTGCAAGGCGGCCTCTGTCTCAGCCCGCGAACACCAGCGGGACCTTGCAGCGCCGGCAGATATAGGCCGCACTGCCGCGGTGAATCCGGTTATGGCGCTGGCTGCTCAGCTGATGGATGGTGCAGCCGCATCGATAGCTAAAGCGCCGCTGGCGCCGCACCGGGATACCCGTCAGGTCGTAACGGGCGGTGGCCCGCGGTGTCGCACCCAGGGCGTGCATCAACGCCTGCCATTCCAGACCGTGCGGACGGATATTGCCGAGTCCAAACAGGACATCCGTTGCGTAGTGCGCCACCTCGTGCGGCACCGTCTCGGCCAGGCCCTCGTTGAAATAGCGGGTAAGGATATAGGGGTTGTAGCGGATGCAGCGCCGGCCCTGGCGCACGCGGTACATACCAGCGGCCCGACCGTTCAGATCGAAGCTGATCTCAATGGCAGGAAATGGATATCGGCAGATCTCGCCGGCGCGGCGCAGGCAGGCCTCGGTGGCGGCACAGACCTGCTGCTGCCGCTGCTCACCGATGGGACTGACCGGAACGGATTGCACCCAGGTCACCGGCTAGTGAACCGGCAGATAGATGTATTCATAAAATCGGTCACATCATTGCTCTCTTTGCCCGATCAGCCCAGTCCGGCATGCAAGCTTCGGGTCGTCACCCACTGGCCGATATCACTGCACGCAGCGGCGCGGCGCCCGGCGTGCGAATGCACCGCTGTATCATGACAGGCCTGGCAATGATTTTCATACAGTGCCTGGCCGCGATCGAAGCTCTCCGCCGCAGCCGGCGCTGACACTTTCAGCCCGGCGAGCACCCCTGAACAGAAATGGCTCGCGCTATCCATGAGCTTCACCTGTGTCTGCCCCTATTCCTCAGTCTCCTCACCGCCGAACGCTTTGAACAGTTGTGGCAGGAACTCCGCCAGCTCCAGGGTCATCAGGGAGAAATCGAGGTCGAAACGACTGGCAGGATCATCGGTCCCGGTTGCGTCCTCCGCCTCCCGGATGACGTGCTCGAAACGCAGGCGCTTGATCGACAGGTCATCGTGCAGCACGCAGGACAGGCGCTCCTTCCACCTGATAGCGAGCCGGGTTGCGTATTTCCCGTTCTTGATGTGATTGCGGACTTCCCCGGCGTTCAGGTCCTGGTGTTTGCAGCTGACAATGCCGTGGTTCGGATCGGGGTGCGTGAGTTCGCACTCCTCCCCCAGACCGAGGCCCTGCGGCAGGCGGCGTTCACCATTCAGCCACTGGGTCATGGTATTCATGCAGGAGCGCTTAACCTTGACCGGCGCGGCCTTGAAGCTGCCCAGGGTCGAGCGGATCTGGCTGATCAGGTCCTCGGCGCGGGACGGGGTGGGCGTGTCCACCACGACATAGCCTGCGCGGGTATCGATATAGGCAAACAGGTCGGTGTTGCGGGTCAATGCGCGCGGCAACAGATCGACCATGATCTCGTCCTTCATGCGCAGCTTCTCCCGCCGGTAGACATCACGGGACTCGGCGGCTTCAACCTCAGCCACCTTGTCATCAAGCAGCTGCTTCACGACAGTCGCGGGAATGAGCTTCTCGGCCTTGCGCGAACAGATCATGAAGTAGCCGTTGGCGGCATGCACCAGCTGCTCGCCGTGCCGACCCAGGGGCGGCACCCAGCCGCTGGCTGCCAGGTCCATGCGACTGCACCCCTTGAAGGCCTGCTTCTGGAGGCGGCCATCCAGCGCTTCTGCCGAGAGATCAAACGATTGGCCAAGCCGGTATAACTGAAGGTTCCTGAACCACATGTGAGCACCCTGAAAAAAGCGCCACATTATGCGCAAAGACGCCATGACCCGCCAGCGCTATTTCCCTACAGCAGGACCCTGCCGGTCAGACCACGCCGGTCGCCGCCAGGTCAGGCGCCGGCACAGCCGGCGGGTCAATGGCTATTCGGTCTGCCCGAAGGTCGCGTGGAAAAGCTCCAGCATGGCCTGCCAGGAGTCGGCATCGGCAGCGGCATCATAGGCCAGCGGCAGACCGAAGCGTTCACCGAACTGGTCGGCAGCCGGATTGGTGAAACTGTGCCTGGCACCCGGGTAGTTGATGAAGATGTAGTCGGCACCCGCCGCACTCATCTCCGCCTTGAAGGCAGCGATCTGCTCGGCGCTGACAAACGGGTCGTCGGCACCGTTGGCCACCAGAATCCGCGCCTTGACCTTGCCTGCCTCCGCACTGGAGCCACCACCGAGGCTGCCATGGAAACTCACTACCGCATCCAGGTCGAGCCCCTGGCGCGCCATCTCCAGCACCACCCCGCCACCGAAGCAATAGCCGATCGCTGCGTTCGACTGCGGGTCGACCGTGGGGTGGCGGTTGAGAAATTCTCGCGCGGCCTCGAAGCGCGCCCGCATCAGGGGGAGGTTCTGGCGTATGGCTCCGGCAAACTTGCCGGCATCATCAGGATGGTCAGTGGTCTTGCCGTCACCGTACATGTCCACGGCCAGCGCGGTATAACCCAGCGTGGCGAGCCTCTCGGCACGCGTGCGTGCGTAGTCATTGTGGCCCCACCATTCATGCACCACCAGGATCCCGGGGCGCCTGCCCTCCATGTCAGTATCGTAGGCGATATAGCCCTTGAGCAGGGTGTCACCGGCCTGGTAGCTCACTTCCTCGCCGACCAGAGTGGCCTGAGACGGCAGGCTGAACAATATCAGAACAACTATCGGGATCGCTCGGAACATGACTCTCTCCTGGTTTCACGGTGGCCCTGCGTTAAAAAAGTGACGGTGTCCAGACCTGTCTGGTGATCTGCAGATCCCGGCAGACACCACAGGGATTATAGACCGCTTCGCAGGTCACTATTCGAGAAATTCGTCATCCTCAAACGCTGCGCACAGGCAATCCAGGTTGTTCTGGAGCGGCGGCAATGCGGTAAGAGAACCGCCTTTATCAGGGAACAGCACGAACTGTTGCTGGAGCTGTAGGCGCTGAAAATCACTAGTGTTTGTCACACATCCATATAGTTTAAAATAGCACCAGGCAGAGGCCCTGGCATGCAGCCCAATACCCCGGTTATATAATCAGGAAACATCAAGTAGATACAGCACATAAGGCAGGCGACACCTGCATGGCAATGTCACTGCCAGGCCTTTATAACCGGCACGGAAATGCCACCTGTCCACATAAGCGTCTATCAGCCACCAGGAGAGTTGTATGAGTGAGACCCTCATGATATTACCTGCCAGGAATTCCAGCGCCATCCGGCTGGTCCGGGTGCCCGATGACTTTGAGCAACACGAGCTCTACCGCCATGTAACCGGGCTGATCGCGCAGGTCGAGGAGGAAAACCCGGACTACGACTGGGACGACATCGCACCCCTGCTGGAGGACCACGGCTTCGAGGCCGTGGATTTCATCCTCGGTCCCGCGCTCGACTAACAGCCGCTTCCGATGGGACGCTACCGCCCGCCTGCCCCGAAGTCCTCACCCTATATCACCCTGGAGGGTTACGGGGTTCTGCAGGACGAACTCAAGGCCATCTGGAGACGCCGTGACCGGGTGACCCGGGCACTGACGGCCGCGGCGGCGGAAGGCGACCGCTCGGAGAATGCCGAGTACATCTACCGCAAGAAGGAACTGCGCGAGATCGACCGGCGTATCCGTTACCTGCAGAAACGCGTCCCGGAGCTGAAGGTGGTGTCCGAACCGCCGTCCGACACGTCACGGGTTTTTTTTGGCGCCTGGGTCACGCTGGAAGACGAGGACGGCGTCGAGGTGGTCTACCGTATCGTCGGAGCCGACGAGTTCGATCCCGTGAGGGGCTGGATCAGCATGGACTCGCCGATGGCATGTGCCCTGATGAAAAAGACCCTGGATGACGAACTCCAGGTGCAAACACCCAACGGGAAGGTTTCTTACACCGTCATCGGGGTGCACTACAGCGCACCCTGACGGGCAGCGTGATGACCTGCTGTTGATGACGCCAGCGACCTGACTAGAGTGAATCGGCCAGCAACTCGGCCAGATGGTGGGACCAGTCATTCGGCAGCGGTTCCGTCAGCTCCAGCGAATATTCGAAATCAGGCCGGAAGACCTGCTCAACGAGGGCCCTTACCACTGGCTCATGAGATGTTGCCAGATTCATTTCGCGGTTTATACGCAAGCTCAGGTTATCGAAATTGGCCGAACCGACACAGGCCCAGCCATCGTAAACAGCGGCCTTCAGGTGTGACATGCCCGGATAAATGAAGACACGCGCCCCTTGTTTCAGCAGGGAATTGGCAGCCAGCGCGTTGCTCTTGTTGATCACCCCGCTGTCACTCCGGTACGGCATAATCACCCGAACATCCACACCACGGCGACGTGCCTGGATGAGTTCAAAGAGTATGGCATCGCTGGTGAGGTACGGGTTTTCCAGATAGATACGTTGACGGGCACTGCGGATAGCGGCGATCTGGGCACGCAGTATCTGCGAGTTACCGGGTCGCGTATAAAGCAGGCGCAGCGGATAATCATCGGCCGAGGACGGACTTGATCCGTCCTCGCTGCGGTGAAACAGGCCCTGAAGATCTCCGAGGAAACCGGCCCTGGCCCAGGCCCGGTGAAAGTCCGCGACGATTTGCCCAACCACCGGCCCGGTTGTCTCCACCATCATGTCATGCCAGTCGTAGCGGTACTCGCGGCCGATGTTCATCCCGCCGAGGAACGCGGTAGTGCCATCGATCACAATGGCCTTGGTGTGGTCACCGGCAAGCCACGGGTTCGACAATACCCGCACCTTGACGCTGGAGTCCGTTTGCAAGTAGTTCACCATGGATTGCGGCGGCCTGTGATCCGGCGGCAGAGACGCCGACCGGACCTGCCCGGCCCCGAGGGTACCGAGCCCGTCCACCAGGACCTTTACCTTGATATCGGCCGAACGGCGCTTGAGCAGGTCTGCGATCCGCACGGCATAGTCGTCATTGTCGAAGATATAGACGCGCAAATAGATGGATTCGCGGGCCGCACTGATCAGGTCGATCAGCCGCGGGAAGAAACCGGCACCGTCAATCAGGTAGTGCAACTGGCCGGCTGACAGTCGGCTGCCGGTAATCTCGTCGAGCGTTCGTTCCCATGCCACCAGGTCCATGCCGGGCCCCTGGCTGAGCGGCGGGACCGGTTGCTGCCCGGGCAGCATGAGCGCGTGTGGCTGTGCCAGGTCCACCGTCGAGGTGACCGCCAGGGTAAACAGGCGCGTCACGGACGAAACCGGCTGATTGAGGGCGATACGCACATGGTCCATGACCGTGCGCGAGAACAGCCCAACCGCCGAACCGAGCGGCAGCCCCTGGCCCTGCCGGGTCTCCGGGGGGGCGTACTGCAGGAAGACGATCCTGCCGCGGGCTCCGTCGGCGTAGACAAAGGGATAGCCATAATCGCTGTCGTCACCGGTCTCGAACAGCAGGTGACGGTCAGCGCCGGACGTTTCCGGCAACTGTCGGCCCATGACAGCCAGCAACTGTATGAAATCATGACTCTGTGCCACCTCGATTTCGGCAGGCTTGTAGACACTCGGTACGGCGTGGACGGCGCCCGCCGCGTCGCGGTACAGGAACAGTTCATGCTGCTGCAGGAAATCGACCATGGCGCCGCGGCCGGCCTCCGGCGGCGCA
>JAOTTU010000005.1 GCA_029864225.1 Gammaproteobacteria bacterium
GGTATGCTCTTCAGAAACGAAGCTGCCGCCGTGACGGAACGGGCACGCCAGGTGAGCGGCGTGCAACGAGTTGTGAAGTTGTTCGAGTACCTTGACTGACCACAACAACTCTTCTGGCGCGAATACCACAACATGAACATGCCCGACGTGCACGAACTCGGCTTCGGCAAGATCATCCTCATTGACGAGGACATTGCCGAGGTGATCATTGACAATGGTATCGAGATGGACATGGGAATGGTGAATGAATACCACAACTTCCTGGTAACGCACCTCAAAACACCATTTTCACTATTGATAAACAAGATCAATTCGTACAGTTATACCTTTGCGGCACAACGCAAGCTGGCCACCCTACCGCAGATCAAGGCCATGGCGGTTGTAACCTACAATCCGGTCGCAGAAACGACGACCCGGAGCCTGATTGGCATCCCCAGGGACAGGGAGTGGCGTATCAATTTATTCAATGACCGGGAACGGGCACTGCAGTGGCTCAGGGACGACGGGGACAGGACGGATCGGGACGAGATGGCTGCGACACGCTAGCCCGCATGCCGACCACGTTTCAACCGGGGCAGCGCCCGTTCACCGCAGCGCTTTTCAAGCATTGACAGTCAGGGCATCGTGAGCGAAAAAAGGTCTGCAATCCTGCTCATATCCTGCCCCGACCAGAAGGGCCTGGTATCTTCTGTCACCGAGTTCATCTTCTGCCACGGGGGCAACATCATTGACCTCGAACAGCATGTCGACATTGATGAAAGTCATTTCTTCATGCGCATCGAATGGGACCTTGCAGAGTTTTCAATCGCACGCGGGGAAATCGACGCGCAATTCAGGGCGAGTGTCGGCACGCGCCTGGGCATACAATGGACGCTCTACTTCTCCGATGTTGTACCGCGTATGGCCGTCTACGTATCGAGGTATTCGCATTGCCTGTATGACATCCTGTCGCGCTACCAGGCCGGCGACTGGCAGGTCGAGGTACCGCTCGTTATCAGCAACCACCCGGACCTGCGGGCTGCCGCCGAGGGCCTGGGCATTGATTACCACGTGGTGCCAACGACCGCGCAACGCAGGCCGGTACAGGAACAGCACCAGCTGGCCCTGCTGCAGGATTACAACATCGATTTCATCGTACTCGCGCGCTATATGCAGGTCCTGAGCGAGGACTTTATCCGGCATTACCCCAGCCAGATCATCAATATCCACCATTCATTCCTGCCGGCATTTCCGGGAGCGAGGCCCTACCACTCCGCCCACAAGCGCGGTGTCAAGCTGATCGGCGCCACCAGCCACTACGCCACGGCCGACCTCGATGCCGGCCCCATCATTGAGCAGGACGTAGTCCACGTCCGCCACACCGATTCCGTCACCGACCTGATACGCAAGGGGCAGGACCTGGAAAAAATCGTACTGTCACGCGCGATCTGGCGGCATCTCCAGCGCCAGGTGCTGGTCTTCCGCAACCGCACCATCGTGTTTGGCTAGGCAGAAACCTGGCACAGAAATATTCACCGCAAAGGCGCAAAGGCCGCAAAGAAACAAAAAACAAAGCGCAAAAAAAATATCACCGCGGAGACGCAGAGTACGCAGATAAAACATTTAGGAAGGCCTGATTAACTCATCTTTCGTCATTCCGGCGAAGGCCGGAATCTAGAGACTGGCTGATTATTAACTGCTGGATTCCGGGTCTCCGCTACGCTCTGCCCGGAATGACGGATTTATCAGGCTTATTGGTATTATTTTCTTTGCGCCCTTTGCGCCTTTGCGGTGAGAGGTCCTCTGGCTTTTCTCTGTGTCCTCCGCGTCTCTGCGGTAAAGGTCTTTCCAGGTAATTTCTCAGCGCCGGCCCTTCACGTGCTTCATTAGGCGGCGCTTGCGGCCGGCCTGGCGTGCGGTGAGCTGGTTGCGCCGGCCCTGGTAGGGATTCTTGCCGGTGCGGAATTCTATCCTAACCGGTGTACCTGCAAGCTTGAGCTTGCTCCGGTAAGTATTCTCGAGGTAACGCCGGTAGGTCTCCGGCACGCGCTCGGTCTGGTTGCCATGGATGACAATGACCGGCGGGTTGCGGCCACCCTGGTGGGCATAACGCAGCTTGATGCGGCGTCCCTTGACCAGGGGCGGCTGGTGCTCATGAACGGCACGTTCGAGGATCTTGGTCAGCTCCGGTGTTGAAAGTTCGCGCATGGCCGATGCATACGCGGCATTCACCAGGGCAAACAGCTCACCGACACCGGTACCGTGCAGGGCGGATATAAACAGGGTGCTGGCAAAGCCGAGAAACGGGAGTTTCAGTTCCAGCTGGCTTCTGATTTGCTCGCGTGCATGCGCATCCAGACCGTCCCACTTGTTGACGGCGATCACCAACGCCCTGCCCTTTTCAGCGATGTACCCGGCCAGGGTCGCATCCTGCTCGCTGATGCCGGACTGTGCATCCAGCAACAGGATCACCACGTTGGCCGCATCGATGGCCTGCAGGGTCTTGATGACGCTGAACTTCTCGATGGCCTCACTGACTCGCGCCTTGCGCCGCACGCCTGCGGTATCAATCAGGGTGTAGGCCACAGCATCGCGCTCGAAGGGAATGAAGATACTGTCGCGCGTGGTACCCGGGCGGTCGAATGTCAGCACGCGTTCCTCGCCCAGCATGCGATTGATCAGGGTGGACTTGCCGACGTTAGGACGCCCGACCACGGCGACGCGCAGGGTTTCCCCGGCCGTTTGTTCGGCTTCACTGACGGCCTCTGCGGGGGGCAGCTGCTCCAGTGCCCTGGCCATCAATTGCTCCATCCCGCGACCGTGGGTGGCGGAGATCGCCTGTGGTTCGCCCAGGCCAAGGGTATGAAACTCAGCCAGCGCCGCGTCCGGGTCGATGCCATCGGTCTTGTTGACTACCAGCGTCAGCAACTTACCGGTGCGCCGCAATGCCGCCGCAATCACCTCGTCGTCGCTGCTCAGGCCATCCCTGCCATCGACCATGAAGAACACCAGATCTGCTTCTTCCACCGCCAGCCAGGACTGTTGCGCCATGAGGCTGTCGAGGTCTTCGCGCTCGCCCGACAACCCCCCCGTGTCGATCACGATGAACGGCCGGCCACCGACCTTGCCATCCCCGTATTTGCGGTCGCGCGTCAGCCCCGGCACGGCCGCGACCAGTGCATCACGAGTGCGGGTCAGGCGATTGAACAGTGTGGACTTGCCGACATTCGGCCGGCCCACCAGAGCGATAACCGGAATCATGGGACAGTCTGTGCTAGGAATTTCCGGGAGTCGTGGAGCGTGAAATCAGCGCCCGGACAGTGTGTAGGCAGTCAGTATACCGCCATTGCCGTACACATAGAGCACATCGCCCAGCGCCAGCGGTGTCGCCCTGATGCCCTTGCTGTCGACCCGGGCACGGGCCACAATGTGTCCGTCGTAGCGCGACAGCAAGTGGAGATAACCCTCGAAGTCACCGACCGCCACGTAGTCATTGTAGGGCTCGGGTCCGGTGAGGCCCCGATTCCGGAATTTATCCTGCTTCCACGCGGAGGCCCCGCTGTCGCGCGCCAGGGCCCAGACATTACTGTGCTCGTCGGTCACGTACACCTGGGAAAAATCGACACCCAGACCGGCATAGGATGACATGTCACGGGTCCAGCCAAGATCGCCGCTCTGCACGTCGATAACGGCAAGGCGGCCCTGGAATGTGACCACATAGACAGAGGCCCCTTCGATGACCGGGTCGGCGTCGATATCCACAATGCGCTCCAGTTCCGAGCGCCCCTTGGGGATGGCCACATTGGTCTCCCAGGCGACAAAGCCCCGCTCGGTACTGAGGGCCGCCACCTTGCCACTGGCGAAACCTGCAATCACCACACCGCGTTCGACTGCCGGGGTGCTGGTACCGCGCAATGTCAGCACCGGCACCGTGCGATCGTAGATCCACAGTTGCTTGCCGTCACGCACCCCGAGCCCGACGACCTTGCCGTCCGCCGTCTGCACCACCACCACGCCCAGGTCGATTTGCGGTACTGCCAGCACTTCACTGCTGACCTGCGCACGCCAGACCGGCTTCCCGTCATCAAGACCCAGCGCCAGCACCTCGCCGTCACTGGTGGCGACCAGGACCAGCCCCTCACCCGCCCCCGGGCCGGCCGAAATCAGCGTACCGGTATCAACCTCCCAGAGCTGCTTGCCGGACTCGGCACTCAGCGCAGTCACCCGGCCCTTGCGATCCGCCACCAGCAGGTGCTGACCGTGTACCGTCGGCACCAGCCTGACGAACTGTTCATTAAAACCGACTCCGACGTCCTTGCTCCATAACTGCTCGAGCTGAATGTCCCCGCTGACCTGTTCGAGCTCTGCAGGCGGATCGGCATTGTCCGCACCGGAGAGCAGCGGCATGCCGGAGCAGGCGGACAGCAGGCCGGCCACCACCAGCATGACCAGCAGGCGTTTCATCGGGCATCTCCCGGCACTGTTGCCTGTACCGTACTGTCATACTTCAGCTGCAGGACCTGGCGCCCGGGCGATTCCTCCGTCATCGCTGCAAGCGCGTGTGCGTACTGGGCACGTGCATTTGCCGTAGCGCCGCGCGCCAGCTGGATATCACCCCTGATCTCCGCGTACAGGGACACGAAGCCACCCTCATCCCCGGCCTCGCCGACCAGCGCCTCGGCCCCGGCGAGGTCATCCTCAGCCATCATCACCCGCGCCAGCCGCAGGCGCGCCGTGTGCCTGATGACCTCGGAACCGGCACGCTCCAGCGCCCATTGCAGCTGGGCATGCGCCGCCTGCAGCTCCCCCTGCTCCAGTTTAAGTTTCGCCAGCGCCAGTGCAGCCAGTGGCGCATAAGGAGTCGAGCTGAAGTCGGAGATGAGGACACCCGCCTGCTCATTGACCAGGCTCTCCTGGCCGTTGTTCAGTGCATTCATCAGGGTCGTGTATATATTCGAGGCACTCTCTGTCGTGCGTTCCTGGTAGGCGAACCAGGACTTTGCCCCGAACAGCATGGCCAGGCCCAACAGGACGCCGGTGATGATCGAACTGGCGTTGTCCTTCCACCATTTCTTGAATGACTCGATTTGCTGTTCTTCTGTTGCGTGCAATTCCATCGATAACTCCCGTAACTGATGTTTCAGGTTTCTGCAGGTACTCTAATCAATTCGCTTTAAAGCTTGAGCAATTCACACAGGCGCTGTGCCGCCAGTTGCTGTGACAGCGTTTCCTGCTCCATATCACTGCGCAATGGCTTGAGCGTGACGCTTCCCTGACTGGCCTCGTCATTTCCGATGACCAGCGCATAATACGCACCGCTTTTGTCAGCCCGCTTGAACTGGCTTTTGAAACTTCCGTCGCCACAGTTCACCTGCAGGCGCAGTCCGCTGACCGCATCGCGCAACTCGTCAGCAAAGACCATTCCCCGGCGGATACCCTGCGCACCGCTCAACACGAGATACACATGCGGACTGTTGTCGGGCAGTTGAATGGCATGCGCCTCGAGCAGTGCAATCAAGCGTTCGAGTCCCAGTGCAAAACCGGTTGCCGGGGTCGACCGCCCGCCAAGGTACTCGACCAGTCCGTCATAACGGCCGCCTGCACAGATTGTACCCTGCGCGCCCAACCGTTCGGTGACCCATTCGAAAACCGTCTTGGTATAGTAGTCCAGCCCACGCACCAGCCGCGAGTTCACCTCGTAGCCTATACCGGCGTCATCCAGGATGGCGCACAGCTCCCCGAAGTGTGCGCGTGATTCCTCGTCGAGGTAATCCGGCAACTGGGGCGCATCCTCGATGATGGCCTGCATATCCGGGTTCTTGCTGTCCAGGATACGCAGCGGATTGCTGCCCAGTCGCCGCCGGCTGTCCGCATCCAGCCCGGAACTACAGCCGTGCAGGTAGTCGACCAGTGCCCCGCGATAGGCCGCACGCGATGCCACGGTACCCAGCGAATTAACCTGCAGGGTGACCTCCCTGAGGCCCAGCTCATGCCACATGCGCGCCGTCATCAGGATCATCTCGGCATCGATATCGGCCCCCTCCATGCCGAAGGCTTCGACACCGATCTGGTGAAACTGGCGATAACGGCCTTTTTGCGGCCGTTCGTGCCGGAACATCGGCCCGGCATACCAGAGGCGCTGCACCTGGTTGTGCAGCAGGCCGTGCTCCATACAGGCACGCACACAACTTGCCGTCCCTTCGGGGCGCAGGGTCAAGCTGTCACCGTTGCGGTCCTCGAAGGTATACATCTCCTTTTCGACGATATCGGTCACCTCGCCGATGGAGCGCTTGAACAATTCGGTCTTCTCGAGCAGCGGCAGGCGTATTTCACGGTAGCCATAGCTGTGAATCACGGTACGCAGCGTGTCTTCCAGGTACTGCCAGGCGGCAGACTGTTCCGGCATTATATCGTTCATGCCGCGGACGGCCTGTATGCTTTTTGCCATGATGTTCTAGCACCGACCTGCAGGACAACTGAATGTAGCAGTCTCCGCCCGGGTCAGGATCCTTGTCTGTTGAATCTGCCTGGATTATTGGAAAGGCTGTGTTGTATCAATTGCCGGCGGCAACTCCAGCTGCCCCGGTACCCTGTCATCGCCCGTGTCAGTGCGCTCCACAATGAAGCGCTCAACCAGCGGGTAGGTCATCCAGATCAGAATAGCGGCCAGGATGACCAGGATAACATTACGTAAATGCCTGGCTGCGAACAGGTGATAGCGCGGCGATCTTCGGCTCGACCCGACCACCGCCAGGGGTGGCGGCTGCACACCCTGCTCACCATACGATCGCACCATTTCATCCACCGGCAGGCCGACCAGGCGGGCATAGCTGCGCAGGTAGCCCTGCACGAAGATCGGTGCCGGCAGGGCCGTCTGGTTGTCGTCCTCGAGTGCCTCGATGATCGCAGTATCCAGGTGCAATTCCCTGGCAACCTGTTCAATCCCCAGATTGCACTGCTTGCGCGCAGCGCGCAGTCGCGCGCCTATTGTGCTGTTTGCCCCGCCACCGGGATCCTGACTGCCGCTGTGACTACCGGGACCGGCGCTCATTCTCCCACTCCTTCAGTGCCTTCGCTTGCCGAGTGTCAGGGAACTTGTTCTTCAGCAGCAGTGCGTAGCTGGAGGAGGCATTGTTGTCGCCCAGTGCGTCCTCGATGCGCACACCCAGCCACAGGCTTTCGGCATCGTGACTGGCAGCGCCCTTGAAGCGTTCCAGGTAAGCACGCGCGCTCAGGTAGTTGCCGGTGTTGTAGGTCACCCCGACCATCTGCAGCAGGGCGCGCGCATATTCCGGGTCATGTTCCAGCGCCTGGCGAAAGAAGTGCTCCGCCTTGTTCCAGTCCGAAATGCGATTGGCACAAATACCGGCATTGGTTAGCGCCCCGGGTATGTCCGTGTAGAGCGGGTTGCTGGCCGCCTTGATGAAGTGCTCCTCCGCTTCGGGGTAGCGACCCTTGGAACACAGGAACCGGCCATAATTATTATGGGCCTTTGATTCGTTCGGATTCAGGCGCAAGGTGGTCTGATAGTGCTCTTCCGAGAGTGCGGCATTACCGAGGCGATCGTAGAGTATCGCGATGCTGTGGTGCGCACTGGGCAACTTCGGGTCCTGCTCCAGGGCCCTGTTTAACTTCATGAGCGCCGTCTCCAATTCCCCCTGGCGCATGTAGGCAATGCCCAGCTCGACATTGGACTCGGCCATACGGCGCGCTTTGGAAGGATCCTGTGCAGGCATGCCGGTGCATGCGCCCAGTAAGCCGGCGATCAGGAACATCTGCAACGCTGCCGTGACCTGTTTCTTCATGCCTGTGTCCCCTGGTGTTCCCCCAGCCTGTGGCTACGACGCCGGGTGCGGTCGCGAAAGCGACCGGCCAGCTGGCCGCAGGCGGCATCGATGTCATCACCGCGGGTCTTGCGGGTAATGGTCACGACTCCTGCCCGGTTCAGCAAATCGAAGAAACGGTCAAGACGGGACTTTGAGCTGCGCTCGTAGCAGGTATTCGGGAAGGGATTGAACGGGATCAGGTTGACCTTGGCCGGCACGCCCTCCAGGCGGCGGATCAATTCGCGCGCATGTGCATCGCTGTCATTCACGCCGGCCAGCATGACATATTCGAATGTCACCCGGCGGCGGCCCTCGCCGACATAGTCCTTGCAAGCCGCCAGTAGTTCACTGATGGGATATTTGCGGTTCAGCGGCACCAGTTCATCGCGCAAGGCGTCATTCGGCGCATGCAGGGAAACCGCCAGACTGACATCGCAGTCCTCGCGCAACTGGCGGATCGCCGGGACGATACCGGCTGTACTCAGGGTAATGCGCCGCTTGGACAGTCCGAAACCGTAATCATCCTGCATGATCCGCATGGCGCGCACCACGTTTTCATAATTAAGCAGGGGCTCACCCATGCCCATCATGACCACGTTGGATATCACCCGGTTGTCGTCGGCGCGACTGCCCAGAGCATGCGCCGCCACCCAGACCTGGGCAATGATCTCGCCGGTCGTCAGGTTGCGGTTGAAGCCCTGCTGTGCCGTAGAGCAGAAGCTGCAATTGAGCATGCAGCCGACCTGCGAGGACACGCACAGCGTGCCGCGCTCCGCCTCCGGGATGAATACGGTCTCGATGCAGTTGCCGTCATCGAGACGCAGCAGCCACTTGCGCGAGCCATCATCCGAGACCTGGTCCGCGACCACCTCCGGCAGGTCTATTGTGACGCTGTCCTGCAGGTCTGCGCGCAGGGCCTTGCCCAGGTTGGTCATGGCGGCGAAATCGACCACCCCCTGGCCATAGATCCATTTCATCACCTGAGTGGCACGAAAGGTCTTGTCGCCACGCTCCAGAAAGAACTGCGCCAGCCCCGCGCGATCGAGATCCAGCAGGTTGGGTGTGCTTGCAGCCGTCGTAATGTCCCGTCGTAGCGTGTTCACCGGTCTTGCCTGTTGTACCGCTAGCGGGTCCGCGGGCAGATGCCGCTGTCACCGAAGAAGAAGGCGATTTCGTCTTTGGCAGTTGCCGGAGCGTCGGAACCGTGCACGGCATTCTCGTCGACCGTGGTCGCAAAGTCCGCACGGATGGTGCCGGGGTCGGCGTCCTGGGGATTGGTGGCACCCATCAGCTCGCGGTTTTTCATGATGGCATTCTCACCCTCGAGCACCTGCACCATCACCGGACCCGAGGTCATGAACTCCACCAGGTCCGAGTAGAAAGGCCGTTCCTTGTGCACGGCATAGAATCCCTCCGCCTGCGCCCGGGTAAGGTGCAGCATTTTCGCCGCCACTATCCGGAGGCCGCCCTTTTCGAAGCGGCTGTAGATCTCACCGATGATGTTCTTCGCAACCGCATCAGGCTTGATAATGGAAAAGGTCTGTTCGATTGCCATGCCGTGCTCCGTTTGTCTCTCTTGTATATCAGGAAACCCGCCAGAAAACGGGAGTTTAGTGAAAATAGTTAAGGCGCGTAGTGTAACGCCGAAGCCCTGAGGCAGGCAATGATGCCGTCACAGTTCGGGATGCCGGTTGGAATCAGTACCCACAGGCCGGATCAGCGCAGCGTCATCTGACATCGCTGCTACCAGTCAGCGTTCGGATGACGGCCTGCGGCAATAACGATGCCCGACAGGGGCAAAAGTAAGGCCGGTCAGGAAAAGACCCGGTGGGCGGTCTCACCGATGAGGGCGGGATTGCGCACCACATGCATACCCAGCTCTTCCATCAGGTCCATCTTGGCATTGGCGGTATCGGACTCCCCGGAGATAATGGCCCCGGCATGTCCCATGCGCCGCCCGGGCGGTGCGGAAACGCCGGCAACGAAGCCGACCACGGGCTTGCTCATGTTCTGCTGGGCCCAGCGGGCGGCATCGACCTCCTGGGGTCCGCCGATTTCGCCGATCATGATGACGGCGTCGGTTTCCGGATCCGCCTCGAAGGCGCGCAGCACGGTGACGAAGTCGGTGCCGTTGACGGGATCGCCGCCGATGCCGACCGAGGTCGACTGCCCCATCCCCAGGGCAGTCATCTGCTGAACGGCCTCGTAGTTGAGCGTGCCCGAACGGGACACCACTCCGATGCGCCCGGACCTGTAGATGTGCGACGGCATGATGCCGACCTTGCAGGCCGCAGGTGTGATGATGCCCGGCGTGTTGGGGCCAATGATGATGGCGCTGCGGCCTATGGCATAACGCTTCACTCGCACCATGTCCTGCACCGGGACACCATCGGCGACCACCACGATCACACCGATGCCGGCCTCCAGTGCCTCCATGATGGCATCCGCGGCAAACGCGGGCGGCACGAAGATGCCGCTGACATCGGCACCGGTTTCCTCCACGGCCTGTGACACGGTATCGAATACCGGGCGGCCAAGGTGGGTCTGGCCACCCTTGCCCGGCGTCACACCGCCCACCACGTTGGTGCCATTGGCCATCGACTCCTCGGCATGGAAGGTCGCGTGCTGGCCGGTGAAGCCCTGGATGATGACCCTGGAATCCTTGTGCACGAATACGCTCATGATCCCTGCTCCCCGAGTGCGGCCATGACCTTGGTGGCGGCATCGTCCAGGTTGTCCGCCATGATGAAGTCAATACCGGACGCGGCCAGCATCTCCGCACCCTTCTCTACGTTGGTACCGGCGAGGCGCACCACGATCGGCACCTTGATTTTCTGGTCCTGCATGGCCTTGATCAGGCCCTCGGCAATCCAGTCACAGCGGTTGATTCCGGCGAAGATGTTCACCAGAATGATTTTCACATTCGGGTCCTGCAGCACTATCCGGAAAGCGTTACCAACCTTTTCCGGCGAGGCACCGCCACCGACATCCAGGAAGTTGGCCGGCTTGCCCTGGTGGAAACTGATTGCATCCATGGTCGCCATGGCCAGCCCGGCGCCGTTGACAATGCAGCCGACATTGCCATCGAGGGCGATGTAGTTGAGGCCGTGACCGGATGCCTTGACCTCCTTAGGGTCTTCCTCGTCGAAATCGCGCAGCTCGGTGATCGCCGGCCGGCGGTAGAGGGCATTGCCGTCGAAGGACATCTTGGCATCCAGTGCCATCAGCCTGCCGCCGTTCACAGCCGCCAATGGGTTAATCTCCGCCATCAGGGCGTCATTGTCTCGGAAACACCTGTACAGGGCGCGCATCAGCTTGCTGGCCTCCTGGATCTGCTTGCCCTTGAGACCGATTTTTGCCGCTATTTTGCGGCACTGAAATTCCATCAGGCCGACGGCCGGATCCACTGTTTCGTGCACGACTTTCTCGGGCGTGGTCCGGGCGACCTCTTCGATATCCATACCGCCGGATGCCGAGGCGATGACGGTCACACGCTGTGAACCGCGGTCGATGACCAGCCCGAGGTAATATTCCTTGTTGATATCGCAGGCCTGCTCCACCAGCACGCGCTGCACCAGCCTGCCGTCGGCACCGGTCTGCGGCGTCACCAGGCGACTGCCGATCAGCCGATCGGTGATCTGCCGGACCTCGTCCAGCGAGCAAGCGACCTGAACGCCGCCGCCCTTGCCGCGGCCACCGGCATGGATCTGCGCCTTGACGACCCAGCGCTCGCCGCTGAGTTCCTCGGCCACCTTGGCGGCATTAGCGACATTGTGTGCCACGCGCCCGTCCGGGACCGGCACACCATAGCCTTTGAGTAGTTCTTTTGTCTGATATTCGTGGATATCCACAGCTAATGACCCCCGCTTAGTTTGCTGCCAGTGATTGTTCGATCTGTGCGGCCTTATCAACCATGACCTGTGCCTGGCGGATGGAGGCGGCATCGATCAGCCGGCCATCCAGGGCCACGGCACCGCGGCCCTCTTTCGCCGCCGAATCCATGGCAACCAGGATGCGCCGGGCACGGTCCACCTCGGCCTCCGGCGGGGTAAACATCTCGTTGGCCAGTTCGATCTGCGAGGGGTGGATGGCCCACTTGCCCTCGACACCCAGCGCGGCAACGCTGCGGGCCACGGCCTTGTAACCTTCCGGGTCCTGGATGTCACCGAACGGACCATCGATGGGACGCAGGCCGTAGGCGCGGCAGGCCACCACCATGCGCGAGATCGCAAAGTGCCACTGGTCACCCCAGTGACGCTCGCGCGCACCCTCGTTGTCGGGGTGGGTGAGCATGAAGTAGTCCGGGTTGGCGCCGCCCATCTGCGTGGTGCGCGCTTGAGTGGATGCCGCATAGTCGGCCACACCGAATACCATCGCCTCGAGCCGCTCCGGGCAGGTCTGGGCGATGCTCTCTACATTGGCCATACCCAGCGCGGTTTCGATCAGGATATGTATATTGATCGGCTTGATCTTCCTGGCCGCTTCAATCTGCTCGAGCAGGGTGGAGACAAACAGGATGTCGGAGGGGGTACCGACCTTGGGGATCAGGATGGTATCGAGCTTGTTACCGGCTTGTTCGACCACCTCGACGATGTCGCGGTAGCAGTAGTGGGTATCCAACCCATTGATGCGCACCGAAACCGAACACTTCGACCAGTCCAGGTCATTCAGGGCCTCGATGACATTCTTGCGTGCCTGTACCTTGTCATCCGGCGCTATGGCATCTTCGAGATCGAGAAACACGATATCGGCACCGGAGTTCGGGGCCTTTTCTAGCATGCGGGTATTGCTGCCGGGGACAGCCAGCTCACTGCGGTGCAGACGATTTCTAACAGCCATGGATTACCTCAATGTAAATGTGAACGTTTTCGGTCCCCGCCCCGGGTCAAGCTCGGTTGATCCCGGATCCGGTTCGTCGAGTGGGATGTCCGGGTTCCCTGTCGGGCCACCCGGGCTTGCAGCTGGCTTCATCCAGCAGCGGTTAACCGGCAAAAATCAAGGCCGCATAATATACAAGCTTGGCGGGGTTAATGGAATCTGGGCACCGCACTCAACGACCGTCCGGGAACACTGCCAGCGCCTCTGTCGCCATTTCGCCAGGGATCTAATTCATTTGACAACAACCGCTTGCAGAACCTTTATGAGATGGCATAGAACCGGCAAGCCCAGTTACAAGTCAGCTCGCCCGCATATCTCACAGGGATCCCGATGAGACATGCGGGCTAGCTACGCTCTTCGATCCAGGCCATCTGGATGGCCTCGAGGATGCGCTCGCCACTGTGTTCCGGGGCATCCTCGAAATCATCCAGCGCCAGCACCCAGCTACGCAGGTCCACGAAATTCACCTGCATGGGGTCCACGTCGGGGTGCGCTTCATCCAGTTCAATGGCGATATCCAGTGAATCCGTCCATTTCAGTCCCATTGTCGTTCTCCAGCAGTAGGCTTGGTAGGGTGCGGTGGATGGTCTGATCAACTCACCTTCCGTCATTCCGGCTTCCGCCGGAATGACGGCTTGATCAGGCTCTCCTTAGTGGTTCTCGCTCACCATGTTGATGGTGTACTTGGGTATCTCGATTACCAGGTCGTGGTCGGCAACGAGCGCCTGGCAGCTCAGGCGTGAATCCGGGTCCAGTCCCCAGGCCTTGTCCAGCAGGTCGTCCTCGTCCTCATCGGATTCGTTGAGCGAATCACCACCCTCGCGGATATAGACATGACAGGTGGTGCAGGCGCAGGATTTCTCGCAGGCGTGCTCGATCTCGATGCCGTGCTTTAATGCGGCATCGCAGATACTGGTACCGGTCTCGGCCTCGACCACGGCCCCTTCCGGGCATATTTCCTCGTGCGGTAAAAAGATAAGCTGCGGCATAACGGTTAGTGGTCCCTGAAAAAATGTTTCATGCGCTTGTCACGTCGACTTGAATTCATCAACGCGGTGTCCAGCCATCGCTTCGCGGATACTGGTGTTCATGCGGCGTGCCACGTAGTCGCTGCTGGCCGCCTCAACGGCCTCGATGGCACGCTTGATGGCCTGCGGGTCGCTGCCATCACGTGCGGCGCCAAGCTGTCGGGCCGCTGTATCGATAACGACACGCTCCTGCCCGGTCAGGATCTTGTCACCGTCATCAGCCAGTGCAGCCTGCAGCGCCTCCAGCACCCGGTCCGCCTCGACCTGCTGTTCACGCAGGCGGCGCGCCTCCATGTCCTCCTGCGCATGCGCAATGGAATCCTTGAGCATGTGTTCGATCTCGCTGTCACTGAGCCCGTAGGACGGCTTGACCTCGATGCTGCTCTTCACGCCCCTGACCTGTTCCTCGGCGGTGACGCTGAGCAACCCGTCGGCATCGACCTGGAAGGTCACCCGGATGCGTGCCGCACCCGCTGTCATGGGCGGGATATCGTGCAGTTCGAATTTCGCCAGAGAGCGGCAGTCGCTCACCAGTTCACGGTCGCCCTGGACTACATGCAGGGACATGGCGGTCTGGCCGTCCTTGAAGGTGGTGAATTCCTGTGCACGTGCGGTCGGGATGGTGGTATTGCGCGGGATGATCTTTTCCGCCAGTCCGCCCATGGTCTCCAGACCCAGGGACAGCGGGATGACGTCCAGCAACAGCATCTCGTCTTCCGGTTTGTTGCCGGCAAGGATATCCGCCTGGATCGCCGCACCGATGGCGACCACCTTGTCCGGGTCGATGTCCGCCAGAGGCTCACGGTCGAAGAATTCCGCGACCCGGCGGCGTACCAGTGGTACGCGGGTGGAACCGCCCACCAGCACCACCGCCTTCACATCCCCGGCACGGATCCCGGCATCGCGCAGGGCACGCCGGCAGGGGCCCTGGGTTTTCTGCACCAGCGGCCCACACAACTCATCGAATGTCGCGCGCGTCAGATCGCCGCTCCAGTGTGAGCCGTCGTTGCGCTCGACCTTCACTTCGACTGAAGACGCATCCGTCAGGGCCTCTTTCGCGCTGCGTGCCACCTGCATCAGGCGCCGCATCTGGGCATGCCCCGCATCATCCGGAATCCCGGCCTGCTGCATAATCCACAGCGCCACGCTGCGATCGAAGTCGTCGCCGCCGAGGGCGGTGTCGCCCGCCGTGGACATGACCTCGAAAACGCCCTTGTTGAGGCGCAGGATGGAGATGTCGAAGGTGCCGCCGCCCAGGTCATAGATGGCCGTGACCCCCTCGGAGCCCTGGTCCAGGCCATAGGCCACGGCAGCGGCGGTGGGTTCATTGAGCAGGCGCAGCACGTGCAGACCGGCCAGCCGCCCGGCATCCTTGGTCGCCTGGCGCTGGGCATCATCGAAATAGGCCGGCACGGTGATGACCACGCCCCGCAGCTCGCCACCGAGGGCATTCTCGGCACGCCTCTTGAGGTTCTTCAGGATCTCGGCCGAGACCTCGACCGGGCTGACTGCGCCAGCGGCCGTATGCAGCAGGGGCATAGCGCTGGTACCGGGCACGAACTCATAGGGCAGGTGCGCACCGAGCCCCTTGACATCCTCCACACCGCGCCCCATCAGGCGCTTGACTGAGGCGATGGTATTCAGCGGGTCCCGGGTCGCGGCAGACAGTGCCTCACGTCCGACCTGCGGTTCGCCCTCCGCCCGGTAGCGAACCACGGACGGCAGCAGGTGTTCGCCCAGCTCATCCGCCAGGGTCTCCGCCAGGCCGCTGCGCACGCTGGCCACCAGCGAGTTGGTGGTACCGAGATCGATACCGGCCGCCAGCCGGTGCTGGTGCGGCGCGGTGGATTCACCGGGTTCTGATATTTGTAATAGAGCCATAAATAAATTCGTTTACCGCAGAGACGCTGAGAACGCAGAGTCAATCATTACTCAATCCCGAATAAAACAGACACATGTGATTATCTGATCCGTTGGATACATTCCGGACTTTTTAATTTAAGGAAGCTCTGATTTATTCGTCATGCCGGCGCATGCCGGCATCCAATGTATTGAATAACATGGATCCCGGCATGCGCCGGGATGACGATAAAGGAATTAATCAGAGGTTCCTTAAGTATTCTCTGCGTCCTCTGCGACTCTGCGGTAAATTATATATGCAGTCTGCCTCAGTCCAATTCATCTTCCAAAGCGGCTTCCAGTTCCTGCGCCTCTTCATTGAGACGCCGGAAGAATTGCATCTTCATCAGGGTATCGGCCGCGGCCCTGGTCCCGCCCTTGTCGGCGCTGCCCAGGCGTTCCTGCAACTCGCCGGTCAGGCCGTCGAAATCCGCCGCGATCCTGTCCATGATCCCGGCCAGCCTGCTGTACGGGTCGTCTGCCGCGCGCACCTCTGCCAGTGCCTCGCGCAATTCCATCTGCTCCATCAGGAAGGCGCTATCACTGGTGGTGTGCTGCTCGTCATCGAAGCTATAGCCGTCCAGCTCCAGCAGGTAACGCCCGCGCTTCAAAGGATCCTTCAGGGTCCGGTAACCCTCGTTGACGCGGGTCGCCAGTTGCATGGACAGCCGCCGCTCCTGGTCGGTCGCATTGACGAAGCGGTCCGGGTGCACCGTGCTCTGCAGTTCGCGATAACGGCTGTCCAGCAGCTCCAGGTCCAGCTGGAATGACTGCGGCAAGGCGAACAGATCAAAATAGGTTGAGGATAAGTCCACAGCCATGACCTGATAACAAGGATTTCAGAAACAGGGTCAGCCGGACGCTGATCTCAGACGTTGAAACTCTCCCCACAGCCACACATATCCTTGACGTTGGGATTGATGAACTTGAAACCCGCGTTGAGTCCTTCCCTGGCATAGTCAAGCTCGGTGCCATCGAGGTACACCAGGCTCTTCGGATTGATAATGACCTTGATGCCCCGGTCCTCGAACACCACATCGTCCGCTTCGACCGCGTCGGCAAATTCGATGACATAGGCCATGCCGGAGCAGCCGGTGGTTTTAACGCCAAGGCGCAGGCCGACACCCTTGCCACGGTTGTCAAGGTACTCTTTCACGCGGCCCGCGGCCGCTTCAGTCAGGGTAATTGCCATTGCGTCCTACCTGAAAATAATTCTTCCAAGCAAAGCCTAGTGCGCCGCCCACTGCACCGAGTCGAGGTCGATGCCGTCCTTGTACATTTCCCACAGGGGTGACAGATCGCGCAGCTTGGCGACCTTCTCGGTGACTCGCTCCACAATATAATCGACTTCCTCCTGTGTCGTGTAGCGGCCGATGGAGAAACGGATCGAGCTGTGCGCCAGTTCGTCGTTCCGGCCCAGGGCGCGCAACACGTAGGACGGCTCCAGGCTGGCACTGGTACAGGCGGAACCGGAGGACACCGCCATGTCATTGAGCGCCATAATCAGGCTCTCGCCCTCGACAAAGTTGAAACTCACGTTCAGGTTGCCCGGAATGCGATGGTCCATGTCACCATTAAGGTAGACCTCTTCCATGTCCTTGAAGCCGTTCCACAGGCGGTCACGTAACTTCCGGATGCGCTCGCCTTCCGCGGCCATCTCCAGTTTGGCGATGCGGAAAGCCTCGCCCATGCCGACAATCTGGTGGGTCGCCAGGGTCCCGGAGCGCATGCCGCGCTCGTGACCCCCGCCGTGCATCTGGGCCTCGATGCGCACCCGTGGCTTGCGGCGCACGTACAGCACACCGATCCCCTTCGGACCGTAGATCTTGTGGGCCGAGAACGACATCAGGTCGACCTTGAGGGTCTGCAGGTCGATGGGGATCTTGCCGGCACTCTGGGCCGCGTCGACGTGGAAGATGATCTTGCGCTCGCGGCACAACTCACCGATCGCGGCGACGTCCTGGATGACGCCGATCTCATTGTTGACATGCATCACCGACACCACGATGGTGTCATCGCGTATGGCCGCCTTGAGTTTCTCCAGATCCAGCAGCCCGCTGGGCTCGGGATCCAGGTAGGTCACCTCGTAGCCTTCACGCTCCAGCTGCCGGCAGGTGTCCAGGACGGCCTTGTGTTCCGTCTTCAGGGTAATAATGTGCTTGCCCTGCTTCTTGTAGAAGTGCGCGGCACCCTTGATGGCCAGATTGTCCGACTCGGTTGCCCCCGAGGTCCAGACGATTTCCCTGGGATCGGCATTGACCAGCTCCGCGACGTGGTTGCGCGCCTCGGTAACGGCCGTGTCGGCCTCCCAGCCGAACTGGTGCGAGCGCGACGCCGGGTTGCCAAACTGGCCCTGGCGGGTCAGGTAGCTACACATCTTTTCGGCCACCCGCTCATCCACCGGGGTAGTCGCCGAGTAGTCCATGTAGATCGGGATGCTAATGTTCATACGTAAGTTCCTGCCTGAAAAACATAACCGATTTTAGTCAAGCGACAGTCTTGTTCAAGCCCGGCGCCATGACATCCAGCCCCTGCTGCTGTCGACGGATCACCTGGTTGACATTATCGCGCTCAATAAAACTGGCCAGCGTAATACCGTTAAGAAATTCATAGATCTCATTGCCGAGCCGGGTCCAGAGCACATGGGTCAGGCAACGCTCACCTTCCTGGCAATTCTCCTTGCCTTCACACTGGGTGGCATCGATGCCTTCACCAATCGCGGTAATCACCTCGGCCACCGAGATATCCTGCGGGCGGCGTGACAGGCGATAGCCCCCGCCCGGGCCACGCAGGCCCACTACCAGCTCATGCTTTCGCAACCGGGCAAACAACTGCTCCAGGTAGGATAGGGAAATGCCCTGGCTCTCGGAAATTTCCGCCAGCGTCACCGGACCCTCCGCATGATGAATGGCAAGGTCCAGCATGGCGGTCACTGCGTAGCGCCCTTTTGTCGATAACCTCATGAGTTTTCCCGCAGGTTGCCCGCATCGGGGACGAGGGGCAACGGCTAATAACCTAGTAAAATACTCAGGTACTAAGTATGCGTCAACTGGTTATAACTATCAAGTAGTTGGCACAATGCCGGGGAGGTGCAAGGCCCGTCTGGAAAAACCTTCAGGATTCAGTGATAAGCAGTGAATTCTCAACTGCTTGAGTGGTTTCACCCGTGATCGGGGTGAGGATTTTCGGGTTGAAGCGGTGTCCCTGCATAAGGCAATAGCCCAGCCACTTTTGCAGAAAGCGGTTCATGCGCCACTTCTCCTCCAGGGTGTAGTTGTGGTGCATGCGGTTGTACTCGCGGTGCCGCTGGCCCCGGCGACGCCCGCAGGCGATCACCTCGCCGACCTGGGCATCGTGGTAGATACGGACCTGCAGATCGGGTGCCGGGAACTCACCCTCCGCGTCCTGGAAGTGATAGGTCAGGTTCAGGGTGGTAGTGAACTTGCAGCGCTCGACAATGTGCAGTCGCAGGTCGAGCGCGCCCGGCACCCGTGAGATCAGGGCGGACGGGATGGCATCGAGATCGGGCACCAGATTTCTGAGCTTGATGTAATTGCATTCATACAATTCCATCAGGCCGGCAAAGGTGCGCGGCGGGATGCCGTAATAATCAACCTGTCGCAAACTGCATTTCATCATCCAATCATACCATGATGTGTAATTAATCTGCCCGCATGCGGTGCTTGTGTTTTATAGTACCGGGTAAAGATATCGGCGTAGGGCGTCAATTCTTGATTGTGTCATCTGCGGTATATTGGCATGGTTATTGACGCATTGGGCAAATCGCACTACTGACTTTTAACGAGCAAGACCCCTGCATGTCTGACACTACAATCATCGATCTCCTGCGTGAAAAGCTGCCGACGGAATGCGTTCTTTCGGAAGCCGAGGAATTGCGCCCCTACGAGTGTGACGGACTGTCCGCCTACCGCAGGCTGCCCCTGGTGGTGGTCATTCCGAAAACCCTCGAGCAGGTGCAGACGACGCTGAAACTCTGTGCACAAAACGGCGTGGCGGTCGTGGCACGCGGCGCCGGCACCGGCTTATCCGGAGGTGCCCTGCCCCTGACTGACGGCGTATTACTGAGCATGGCTCGATTCAACCGGATCCTTGCGATCGATACCGCCAACCGCACCGCACGGGTACAGCCAGGCGTGACCAACCTGTCGATCTCGAAGGCGGCCGCACCCCATGGCCTCTACTATGCACCCGACCCCTCTTCGCAAATCGCCTGCTCGATCGGCGGTAATGTGGCGGAGAATGCCGGCGGCGTGCACTGCCTCAAGTACGGGCTCACTGTGCACAACATCCAGCAGGTCGAGGTTCTGACAATCGATGGCGAGCACCTGACCGTCGGCAGCCAGGCGCTGGACAGTGCCGGTTACGACCTGCTGGCATTGATGACCGGCTCGGAAGGCCTGCTCGGGCTGATCACGGAGATCACGGTGAAACTGCTGCCCCTGCCCGAAACCGCCCAGGTTGTGCTGGCCGCCTTCGCGTCCGTCGAGGCGGCGGGAACGGCAGTCACCGCCATCATCGCGAACGGCATTATACCGGCCGGGCTCGAACTGCTGGACAACCCGGCGATACGCGCCGTGGAGCAATTCGTCCATGCCGGCTACCCTGAGGACGCCGCCGCCATCCTGCTGTGCGAACTCGATGGCACCGCTGCGGACGTCGCCACACAGATCGAACGTGTCAGCGGTGTGTTCCGGGAGGCCGGTGCGACCGAACTGCGCGTTTCCCGCGACGACGCTGAACGGCAGCGCTTCTGGGCCGGACGCAAGGCGGCGTTCCCGGCCATGGGCCGGCTGTCGCCCGACTACTACTGCATGGACGGCACCATCCCGCGCAGGCACCTGTCCCGGGTGCTCGCGGAGATCGAGCGTATGTCGACAGAATACGGCCTGCCCATCTGCAATGTCTTTCATGCCGGCGATGGCAACCTGCACCCCCTCATTCTTTACGATGCCAACCAGCCGGGGGAACTGGAGCGCACCGAGGAACTGGGCGGCAAGATACTCGAACTGTGCGTTGCCGTGGGCGGTACCATCACCGGTGAGCACGGGGTCGGCATGGAGAAGATCAACCAGATGTGCGTGCAGTTCAATGCCGAGGAACTGACCCAGCTGCACGCCGTCAAGCACGCCTTCGATCCCCAGGGGCTGCTGAATCCCGGCAAGGCCATCCCGACCCTGCACCGCTGCGCCGAGTTCGGCGCCATGCATATCCACCAGGGCCAGCTGCCGCATCCGGAACTGGAACGCTTTTAGCCTGGCAGACCACAGATGATGACGCTTGTTGAATCCTTCCAGGACACCCTGCGCGCTGCTGCCGCGACCGGCACGCCAGTGTCGATCCGTGCCGGCGGCAGCAAGTCCTTCTACGGCAGGCCAGGCACGGGTACCGGGTTCAGTGTCGCGGAATACACCGGCATTATCGACTATTCACCCACGGAACTGGTGATCTCGGCACGCGCCGGCACACCGCTGGCCGAACTGGAGGCCGCGCTGGCAAAAGAAAACCAGATGCTGCCATTTGAACCACCGCACTTCGGCCCGGGCGCCACTCTTGGTGGCACCATCGCCTGCGGTTTCTCCGGACCACGCCGTCCCTATGCAGGCGCGGCCCGCGATCATGTACTGGGGATCACCTGTCTGAACGGCAGGGGTGAACGGCTGCGTTTCGGCGGCCAGGTCATGAAGAATGTGGCCGGTTATGACATCTCGCGCACCCTCACCGGCTCCCTGGGCACCCTGGCCGTGCTGCTGGACATTACCCTCAAGGTACTGCCGCGCCCGGAGACCGAGCTCACCCTGAGCCTGGAGGCCTCACCCGAACAGGCACTGGAGTGGCTCAATGTCTGGGCGGGGCAACCGCTGCCGTTGAGCGGCGGCGGCTGTATCGGCAAGCAGCTCATGGTGCGCCTGTCCGGATTCGAACAAGGTGTAAAGGCGGCCGCGCAACGATTGGGCGGTGATGAGCTGGCCGCTGCCGATAGCTTCTGGCAGGATCTGCGCGAGCAACGGCACCCGTTTTTCCAGGATGACCGGCCTTTGTGGCGTTTGTCGGTTCCACCCGCCACCGCGGCGTTCGCACTCGAGGCCGACGAACTGATCGACTGGGGCGGCGCGCAACGATGGCTCAAGACCAGCCTGCCGGCGCAGATACTGCGGGATACCGCAGCGCGAGCCGGCGGGCATGCCACCCGCTTTCGCGGTGGCAACCGGGATGATGTGTTCCATCCCCTGGACCCGGCCCTGCTGGCACTGCATCAACGCCTCAAGGCAAGTTTCGATCCGGCCGGCATCCTCAACCCCGGTCGCATGTACAGCGGGATATAGCCCGCATTCTTCACCGGGCGGCTATAGAGTCACACAACATACTGAGGTTAAAAATAAAGTGCAGATAGTGAACAAGACAGTGTGTCATCGGGCATTGCTTATCCCGATGAGAAAAGCGGGCTAGTCTATCAATGCAAACCTCACTGCCCGAATCGTTTCTGCAAACGGCCACCGGAAAGGCCGCCGATGAAATCCTGCGCAATTGCGTTCACTGCGGTTTTTGCAACGCGACCTGCCCGACCTACCAGCTGACCGGCGATGAGCTGGATGGCCCGCGCGGGCGCATCTACCTCATGAAACAGGCACTGGAGGGACAGCGCCCGTCCTCACGCACACTGCTGCATCTCGACCGCTGCCTGACCTGCCGGGCCTGTGAGACCACCTGCCCCTCAGGCGTCGATTACCACCTCCTGCTGGATACCGGCCGCGACTACATCGAACAGCGTGTCAGACGGCCGCTGGCGCAACGCCTGGTTCGACGCCTGCTGCGCCTGGTCCTGACCAGCCCGCGGCGCTTCACTCCCCTGCTGCGTATGGCCCAGGCGGTGCGTCCCGTGCTGCCTGCCAGGCTCACCAAGTCCATCCCGATCCGTGCCCCCGGCGGACAAGCCGTTACCAGCACGTCACTGCCGCGGACCATGCTGCTGCTGGACGGCTGCGTGCAACCGGCACTGGCACCGCAGATCAACCGGGCGACACAACGCGTCCTGGCGGCACTTGGCATTAATGCCGTGATCCCTGAAGGCAGCGGTTGCTGCGGTGCACTCAGCCATCACCTGACTGCCGCGCAGGAAGCCAGGGGTTTCATGAAAACCAATATCGATGCCTGGTGGCCACTCGTCGAGGCAGGCGCGGAAGCGATTGTGATTAGCGCCAGCGGCTGCGCGCCCATGGTCAAGGACTACGGACGCCTGCTGGCGGATGACCACAAATACGCGGGCAAGGCCGCGCGCATCAGCGAACTGGCCCGGGATCTCAGCGAAGTCGTCAGTGCGGAGCGACCAGAGGCATCCCTGAAACGCAGAGCCCGGGGGAGAAAAATCGCATTCCATTCACCCTGCTCACTGCAGCATGGGCAACAAATCACAGGGGTCGTGGAGGACCTGCTGGTTCAGTCGGGCTATACTCTGGCGCCGGTGGCCGACACCCACCTGTGTTGCGGTTCGGCCGGCAGCTACTCAATCCTGCAGCCGGCACTGGCCGGGAAACTCCGCAGCGACAAACTCGAGGCATTGCAGGCGGATCATCCGTCCACCATCGCCACCGCGAATATCGGCTGCCTGACACACATGGCCGGTCACGCCCGGGTCCCGGTCCGGCACTGGATCGAACTCCTGGAACCACTCTTCACTGAGGCACCATGAACGAACTCCAACTCCCCCTGCTTATCGAAGCTGATACGCTTGAAGTAACAATGGGTTACGATAATGTCCTGATTGTTGACCTGAGCAAGGCCGATACCTACCGGAAACTGCATGTCCCGGGCGCCGTGTTTCTCGACTACACCCAGATCGTGGCGAGCAGCAAACCCACCATGGGCCTGCTGCCGGACGATGACACCCTGCAGCGCGTGTTTTCCGCGCTGGGCATCAACGCCGATACCCATGTGTTCGCCTATGACGATGAAGGCGGGGGCCGGGCCGCGCGCTTCCTGTGGACTCTCGAGGTTGCCGGTCACCGGCACTACTCACTGGTGAACGGCGGACTGCATGCCTGGGCCAATGAAGGTCACCCCTGTGAGGACACGCCAATCACCCCAACCCCAGGCGAGTTCCAGGTGGCACACAACGATGCACCCACTGCCAACAGCGACTACATCCTGGAACGGCTGGACTCGGCGGATACCCGCCTGCTGGATGTGCGCAGCCCGGCCGAGTACAACGGCGCCAGGAAATTCGCAGAGCGCGCCGGTCATATCCCGGGTGCCGTCAATTTCGAATGGACCAACGCCATGGCACGGAATCTCAACCTGCGCTTCAAGCCCGATGTCGAGCTGAACCACATGCTCGCGGACATCGGCATCATGCCCGACAGGGAAATCATCGTTTACTGCCAGACCCATCACCGCTCGGCCCATACGTATATTGTGCTGAAGCACCTGGGCTTCCCGAGGGTGAAAGGCTATGCAGGTTCCTGGTCGGACTGGGGCAACAATCCCAACCTGCCGATCGAGTAGCAGCCCGGGAAGCCAGGTACCGGGCCGAACCGGATTGACTCGTCAAACACACAAAATCTCACCGCGGAACCGCGGAGAATAAGAAATAAATACATATTCACCGCAGAGTCGCAGAGAACGCTGAGGAATTCTTTAAAATAATGGTCTGGTCAACAATAATTTTCTGTCTTTAAAGAGTAAGGGACCGGTGTTTTGAAAATTATCATTTTTTCTCTGCGTCCTCTGCGACTCTGCGGTGAATCAGTTTTTTGAATTGTCGATTCTTTGCGTCCTTTGCGTCCTTTGCGGCTTTGCGGCTTTGCGGCTTTGCGGTGAATCAGGTTTTTACTTTTTTTCTCCTCGTTTCTCCAGCGAGAAATGCGGGCTAGAACTTGAACAGCTGCTCGCGGTAGTACTGCAGTTCGCGGATTGAATCCTTCACGTCGTCCATCGCCAGATGGGTGCTGCCCTTGCTGAATCCCCTGGCGACGTCCGGCGACCAGCGGCTCGCAAGTTCCTTGATGCTGCTGACATCCAGGTTGCGGTAATGAAAGAAGCGTTCCAGTTCGGGCATGCAGCGCGCCAGGAAGCGCCGGTCCTGGCAAATACTGTTGCCGCACATCGGCGAGGCGTTCTCCGGGACATGCTGCGCCAGAAATTCCAGCGTCTGGCGCTCAGCCATACGTTCGTCCAGCGTGCTGTTGCGGACCCGTTCGGTCAGACCGGACTTCCCGTGCTGCCGGGTGTTCCACTCGTCCATGCTGTTCATTATCTCATCCGCCTGATGGATCGCCAGCACCGGCCCTTCCGCCACCATATTGAGCTTGCTGTCAGTAATTATGGTCGCAATCTCAATGATGTAATCCTTCGTGGTATCCAGACCGGTCATTTCGAGATCGATCCAGATGAGGTTGCCGGCATCTTGCGTCATGTGCTGTCTTCCCTTCCAATTAGTATGGTTGCCTCGTATTGTACCAGAGGCTAATCTCCCACAATGTCCTTGTGATAACCGGAAGAAGTCGATGAACCTGTTTACCGCCCTGTTTGTTGCCGCGCTGGCCGGCTCAACACTGCTACAACTCTGGCTGGCCAACCGGCAGCGGTCACATGTACGAGCCAATCGCGGGGCCGTCCCGGGTGAGTTTTCCGAGCGCATCGCCCTCGACGACCATCACAAGGCCGCCGACTACACCGTCACCAGGACCAGCCTCGGGATGATCGAGCTGCTCTATGGCAGCCTGCTGCTGCTCGCCTGGACACTCGGCGGCGGGCTGGAGTGGTTCGACAATATCTGGCGCAGCGCTGGTCTCGGAGCGCTAATGACCGGCGTCTGTTTCATGCTGAGCGCCGTAATCATCATGTCCCTGCTGGACCTCCCGTTCAGCCTCTACCACACCTTCGTCATAGAGCAACGCTTCGGTTTCAACCGTTCCAGCCTGGGCGTGTTTGTCGGCGACCTGTTCAAGCAGGCCACCCTGCTAATTGCCATCGGCGCACCGATGATCGCCCTGGCCCTGTGGATCATGGATTCTTCCGGCGGTCTCTGGTGGCTGTATGTCTGGCTGGTGTGGATGGCTTTTTCGCTGATCATGTTCTGGGCCTACCCGGCGGTGATTGCACCGTTATTCAACAAGTTCACTCCGCTGGAAAACGAATCCCTCAAGATCCGCATCCAGGCGCTGCTCGACAAATGCGGCTTCAAGAGCCAGGGCATCTATGTCATGGACGGCTCACGGCGTTCCGGCCACGGCAATGCCTATTTCACCGGCTTCGGGCGCAACAAGCGGATTGTCTTTTTCGATACGCTGCTGGATAGCCTGGACCCGCAAGAGATCGAAGCAGTGCTGGCCCATGAACTGGGCCATTTCAAACTCAGGCATATCCAGAAGCGCCTGGTGACGACCGCTGCACTCAGCCTCGCCGGTCTTGCCGTGCTCGGCTGGCTGGCCGGCCAGCACTGGTTCTATAACGGCCTCGGGGTCAGCCGGCCTTCCTCCTACATGGCCCTGATGCTGTTCATGATGATCACCCCGGCGTTCACCTTTTTCCTGCAGCCGGTAATGGCACGGCTCTCTCGCAAGCATGAATTCGAGGCGGATGCCTACGCAGTGCAGCAATCCAGCGGCAGTGACCTGGTCAAGGCCCTGGTCAAGATGTACAGGGAAAATGCCAGCACCCTGACACCGGACCCGCTGTACTCGGCATTCCATGACTCGCACCCGCCCGCCCCGGTGCGAATATCACAGATATCCGGTAACATGAAACAGATCTCATCAGGAGGCTACGCATGAACAGATTTATCAGGGCCACTGCCCTCTTTCCGTTACTGGCGGCAACACAGACACTACAGGCGGCCGATGCCGACACCGGCAAGTCCCTGCTCGAGAGCAACTGCACGAGTTGTCATGGTGATGCTGTGTATACCAGAGAAAACCGCCGCGTCACGACCCTGGATGGCCTGAATGCGCAGGTCATGCGCTGTGACCAGTCACTGGGCCTGAAGTGGTTCGATGATGATATCGATGCCGTGACCTCTTACCTGAACAAGACCTACTACCATTTCAAGTAACCCGGCATGTCGACCCAGGGCCTGAGGAACAAGCACTGCCAACCCTGCAAAAAGGGCGATCCTCCACAGGACGCGGATCAGGCTGCGAAACACCTGCCTGATCTGAACACCGACCGGGCACTGGTCTGGGTCACGTACACGGAAGACTATCACCCGGATCTTGAGGTCGGCGATAAACGCTGCCGGATGCGCTACAGCACCCACTCGGTCGGCGGCCTTTCCGGTAATGAATTCATCAGCGCCGCCTGGATCGGTGCCCTGCTCCCGGGTAGCGTTTAGAACTGTCACGGGTCTTCCCCCGACACCACGGCATGCCAGCCAAGCACACCTCTCCTGACCCGGACCCTATCGAAACCTCACACAACAACCGGCCAGCGCAGCAAGCGAACGGACTGGTAATTGTCAATTACGGCAAGGCACTGCTGGTCGAGGACAGTGACGGGGACCTGCAGCGCTGCGTGGCACGCCGCAACCTGGGGCAGATCGTCAGCGGCGACCGTGTCAGCTGGGAACACACCGGCACCGGGGAAGGCGTCATCAGCGCGGTCGCACCACGCAGCGCGGTCCTGAGGCGCCTGGACATCACCCGCAAGGCACGCCCCCTGGCCGCCAACATCGATCAGATCGTCGTTGTCAGTGCACCGCAGCCTGCACTCGACGAGTTCCTTATCGACAAGTATCTGATCGCCGCCGAACTCATTGGCACGAACCCTGTCCTGGTGATCAACAAGTCCGACCTGCTTGATACGGACGCACGCGAGGCACTGGATGCGCGGGTCAGCAACTATGCCGACATCGGCTATCGCGTCCTCTTTACCAGCGTACTCGCCGACGACGGTATCGACTCTCTGGCGGAGGTGCTGGCCGGCAAGACCAGCATACTGGTCGGACAGTCTGGCGTGGGCAAATCATCTCTCATCAAGCGGCTGTTACCAGACCTGGATATTGCGATTGGCAGACTCTCGGCTGCATCGGGCCAGGGCCGGCACACCACGACCGCCACTACACTCTATCACCTGCCGCACGGCGGTAACCTGATCGACTCACCGGGTGTGCGCGATTTCAGGCTGGAGCCGACACAGGCCGCCGAGCTTGCGCATGGGTTTCGTGAATTCCGCCCTTTCCTTGGACAATGCAAGTTCCATAACTGCCGGCATGTGAATGAACCCGAGTGCGCGCTGAGTGCGGCAGCGAGCCGCGGGGAAATCAGCAAGCGGCGCCTGGAAAACTACCGGAACCTGCTGCAGTGGATGACTGAAGCGACGCCCTGATTCAATCCGTTAGCCCGGCGGCCAGTTCATCGGCCGTCCGCCGAGCACGTGCAGGTGGATGTGGTACACCGACTGGCCCGCCTCGGGGTTGCAGTTCATCACCATGCGGTAGCCGCGCTCGGCGATACCTTCGGCAGTGGCCACCTGCCGGGCCGCCAGGTATAACTTGCCCACCAGTTCGGTATCGCCGGCTTCCAGGTCGTTGGTGGTGGCGATGTGCCGCCTGGGGATCACCAGAAAATGCGTCGGGGCCTGGGGATTCATGTCCCGGAATGCAAGGACCTCATCGTCCTCATAGACGATATCCGGCTGGATTTCACCCCGGGCCATCTTGCAGAAAATACAGTCCGCCATCGGTCACTCCTGTGTCTGAGAAAAATCGTTCACCGCAAAGACGCAAAGGGCGCAAAGAGTAACAATATTTAAAAAATAATCTCACCGCAGAGTCGCAGAGATCGCGGAGAAAAAAGAAATAATTTCAAAAAACTCCGAACCTGTTTACAAGTAATTACACGGATAATTGTTGTTGATCTAATATTATTTTTAAGTATTTACTCTGCGTTCTCGGCGTCTCTGCGGTGAATATTTTTGCATTTATTATTCTTTGAACCCTTTGCGTCCTTTGCGTCTTTGCGGTGAAATTTGCGTCGTTTAACGCGGCATTAAAGCTCGGTGCGGCCGGCGAAGGCATGCAACAGGGTATTGCCATCGATATATTCCAGTTCGCCCCCCATGGGGACGCCGTGCGCGATCCGGGTGACGCGAACCCCCCGGGTATGGGCCATTTCGCCAATATAATGTGCAGTCGCCTCTCCTTCCACAGTGGGGTTCGTGGCCAGAATCAGCTCCTGGACCTCGCCGGTCCGCAGTCGCGACTCCAGCCGGTCCAGGCCCAGTTCTTCCGGCCCGATGCCGTCCAGTGGCGACAAGTGCCCCATCAACACGAAATACAGCCCCTGGTAACCGGTAGACTGCTCCAGCGCCAGCACATCCACCGGTGTCTCCACCACGCACAGCAAACCGCGGTCCCTGCGAGTGCTGGAACACAGGGTACAGTGGTCGTCCTCACTCAGGGTGCCGCAGTCACGACAATGGCCGACCCGCTCCATCGACTGGTTCAGCGCCTCGGCCAACCGCCGGCCACCCTCGCGATCGCGTTCCAGCAGGTGATAGGCCATGCGTTGTGCGGATTTCGGGCCCACACCGGGCAGGCAGCGCAGGGATTCAATCAACTGCCCGATCAGGCGAGAGCTGCTCATGGATATCAGAAAGGCAGCTTCATACCGGGCGGGAGATTGAGACCGCCGGCGAGACCGGCAAAACGCTCCTGGGTCGTTGATTCAACCTTGTGCACAGCATCGTTGATGGCCGCCGCCACCAGGTCCTCGAGCATGTCCTTGTCATCACCCAGCAGACTGTCATCGATGGTGACACGCCGGACCTCGTGCTTGCCGGTCATGATCACACTGACCAGACCGCCCCCGGATTCACCGCTGACTTCCAGTTTGGCCAGTTCATCCTGGGCCTTCTGCATGTTGGCCTGCATCTCCTGGGCCTGCTTCATCAAGTTACCTAGTCCGCCTTTCATTGTCCTTACCTCTGTATCCTTAATTTTCGAATCGTGCTGTTATTCATTTTGGCTAGTCACGCGGGCGAATGGAATCGTAATTCACCGTCGCCCCGAAGGTGTCCTGCAACGCCTTTATGTTCTCGTCGTTCTCGATCGACGTGATGGCCTGTTGCTGGCGGTTTTCCTGTTCCCGCGCCTGCCTGCGTGCCGGCGTCTCATTTTGCAGCGGCCCATCCTCGAGAATCTTCAACTTGATGTTGCGGCCGTAAAACTTGCACAGGGCCTTCCCGATCTGCTCACTGCGTGTCTTGCTGAGCAGGCGCGCGTGTGTCGGGTCCACCGTCAGGGTCACCCCGGTGTCGGTGATCTCCTGCACGACACAGTTCACTGCCAGTTGTTGCGTCAGGCCCTTGAGTACCAGTTTTTCAACGATGTGCGCCCATCCCCCCGGTTCAGCCCCGCTCTCGCGGGTGGTATTCACGGGCGCAGCAGGTGCTACCGGCTTCTCCGGTTTGGCGCGGCCCGCCTGCCCTGCTGTTTCTGGCACCCTGCGTGTGACGCTGTGTCCTGAATTGGCCGTGTCCCCGGGACGGAAGGCCAGCATGCGCAGCATCACCATTTCGAAGCCTGCGCGCGGCTCGGGGGAAAGGGAAAGGTCGCGTCGGCCGATCAGGCCGATCTGGTAGTAAAGCTGCACATCCTCGGGAGGAAACCGTTCGGCCAGCACGAGTATGGCGTCCCGGTCCCCGAAGGCATCATCAATGGCATCCGGGAGGGCCTGGGCCAGGGCGACACGCTGCAGAATGGAGAGCATATCGGCCAGCAGGGCCGCGTAGTCCGGGGCGAATTCGTCGACGCCACGGATTTCATCCAGCAGACCTGCGGCATCACTGCCTGCCAGGCGATCCAGGATGCGGTAGACGGCATCCCGGTCAATGGTACCGAGCATGGCGCGCACCTCGTCCTCCACAAGTGCGCCACCGCCGTAGGCGATGGCCTGGTCCAGCAGGCTCAATGCATCACGCAGGCTGCCGTCCGCGGCAAATGCCAGCTGCCGAATGGCGCTTTCTTCCGCCTTGATCTTCTCCTGCTTGAGAATGGACTCGAGCTGCCCGGTAATTTGCGGCACGGTCAGGCACTTGAGATTGAATTGCAGGCAGCGCGAGAGGATCGTGACCGGCAGTTTCTGCGGGTCGGTCGTTGCCAGCAGGAATTTCACATGGGGCGGAGGCTCTTCGAGGGTCTTCAACAGTGCATTGAAGCTGTGGCCCGAAAGCATGTGCACCTCGTCGATGAGGTAAACCTTGTAACGCCCCCGGGTCGGTGCGTACTGCACATTCTCGAGCAGCTCACGGGTGTCCTCGACCTTGGTGCGGGAAGCCGCGTCCACCTCCACGAGGTCGATAAAACGGCCGCTATCGATTTCCTCGCAGGCGCTGCATTTGCCGCACGGCGTGGAGCTGACGCCTTCCTCGCAGTTGAGGGACTTGGCAAAGATCCTGGCGATGGTCGTCTTGCCGACACCGCGCGTGCCGGTAAACAGGTAGGCATGGTGCAGGCGGTCGTGGTCCAGGGCGTTGACCAGTGCCCGCCGGACATGTTCCTGCCCGACTAACTCACTGAAATTGCGCGGGC